>CAYLJQ010000105.1:0-14051 GCA_964383955.1 uncultured Heliomicrobium sp.
CCCCAACACCTCCCTAATCACGCTCAAAAGCTTATGAAGCCCTTCTTGTTTGGCAACGAAGCTTTCTGCGATAGGTGGCCCATCCAATGGGGCCAAAGAACCTCGCACTGCATGATAGCTGGGAAAAGCAGTCAACATGATTTTGGGAACCGCTACTCCCAGCTTTCGGGCCAATCCCAAACCGCTTTCATCCTTGTCATCTGCGTCGTCAAGCAAACGAATATCTATTACAGCTAAAGACGGTTTTTCGCGGCCAGCCAGATCTATGGCAGTTTCCGGGTCGCCAGCAGTAATCACTGTAAAGCCATAAAGTTCAAGAAAATCTTGCACTGAATCTCTATATTTTGAAATGTTGTCTACCAAGAGAATTTTTTCTATGGTCATAGTCTCTCCCTGCAAACATCAACCAGTGAAGCGAACTTTCGTACAGGAAAACGCGCCCTGTTTTTATCCGACATGCGATTGTTGTTGAGTCAATACATCAATATAAATCACCAGGTGAAGGAGGATTGCCGCTTGCAAATTTCAGCAAGCTGTTTCGGCTTTGGACGTTTTACCAGGTAATCAAGTGCCCCCGACTCAAAAGCTGATCGGGCATCCTGCCAATTCTGGGACAATGAAATAACCACGAATGGATTTGTCGGTAGTTCTGCACGTAAATTCGCTATTTCAGATTCAACTTGTTCATCCTCAGCAACATTCAGCATTATTATGCCGTTCACTTCTTCATACGGAGTTTTCATTTTTGCCCTCTTTGTGTTTGATTTATTGGGGTGAAAGTCCATCCACTGATAACCTCCTGCGATTTCAGATTGGGGTTTATAGCTTGTTTGGCAAAAGGCTTGGCTGACAATTGTCTTACAATCACTTCGATAGCGTTGGTTGGCGCAATCAGAGTCGTTCAATAATTTCAGGAGGTTATCGCTGCGGACTCCCCAGAGTAACGCGCAAATCCTGTCGCGAATAATCCACGCCAATTCGTTTTTCAGCATCGGTGGCTTTAACCATCAGCCGTATGAACGAGCGGCTGCCCGCTGGCCCAGATGGAATGCTGCGGGGAATCAGCCACTGAAATTGAGTGGCCGAACCGGGCAGATCAGCGATGACTATTGGATAACTGGCTCCGCCATCGGTCGAAAGCCGGATTTGGGTTTTGGAAATTTGCGCCGCTTGGGGAACCGACCAGGCGATCAATACCGGCTGATCGGTCGTCATTCGCGCGCTCAGATTTGGCGACAGCAAACTAATTGCTGGTGCACCATCGAACATGACAGCGACATCCAAACGCGTCAGCGACTCAACACCATTCATCGAAATTGCGCGAAAACTGATTTGGTAAACATTGCCAGCCTGTGCAGAAATCGGCGTGAACCAAAACTTCCCTGTCGCCAAATCAAAGTTGGAATTTTCGGGCAGGTTGTACGCCGTGATTTCCAGCGGCTGGTTGTTTTGATCTTTTTGAACCAGCGCAAAACTCAGGCTTTGACCGACTAGCAACCGCTGGGCTTTTAATTGCGCCAAGGTTGTCGGCGTATAGGCAAGCGCGGGCGCTGTGATGGGCGGGACTTCAGGAAAGGGTTGCGCCATCAAGCGCACCTCCCCCAGATTGAAGAAAGCGTTTCCAAATGGATCACGATCAATCTTTGTTTTCTGAACGCGCACAAACCGAAAACTGCCGGTTTCAGTCGGTTCAGCGCGCCAAATCTGTCCGGAGAGAGTTGCAGTTTCACCTTGCGCGGCCAGAACGACGTAACTGCCAAAGGCTGCGTCATTCGATGCGCGCACTTCAAAATTGCGGCGTGTTAAAGGTTGATCCTGATCCGCGCGGAACTGGATTTCGATCTGTTCGATTTTGTAAGCTCTGCCAAGATCAACCTGCCACCATTCCTGCCTGCCGGTGTTCGATTCGGAATGCCAGAGAGACAATTTGCCGGAAGCCTCCATCCGCCCGTCATTTGCCGCCGAAGGCACGCTGACGGTATCCGGCCAAACGCGCGTGCTGGAAGCCGTCGCCCGCGCGTTCAGCGCCACGTTAACCAAAGCAGAGGAATTGGTTGGCGTGGTCGGCCTGGATTCATTGCGGCCAGGCGCTGGACCAAGCACGACCGTTTTCGGCGTGACAATGGAATCAGCAAATTCCGGCAAAACGTCCGACAAAATCAATCCCATCTGGCCGTACACTTTTGGCGAAGACCCAGCGAACAGCGGCGAGCGAAAATTGATGATTGCGCGAGCCGACGGCATAACCGGACGGCCTTCAGGCAGATCACGGTAAAACGCATAATCGCGGAAAAGCTGTTTGGCGCGTTCGTGCAAATCTTCGCGGCCCGAAATCCGCGCGGCAACAGTCAGCACTGGTAAGCTCAAACCTGCCAGCGCCAGCGAACGATCTTCGGCAATTTTGTCCTGATACCAAAAGTAAGACATTCCAGTTGGCAGATAGCTGCCATCGCTGAGCGTCACGCCGGGTTTTAGTGGGGGGTTATCGGTGCCTTTGCTGATCAGCCAATCAGCCAGCCGCACCAGATATTCCGCCACACGCGCATCGCCGGTTTCACGCCAATATTCAATCACGCCAGGTTGCGTGTACCCTGTCCACATCCACGGTTGAATGCTCGGCTGCCCGGCGTTTTTGCCGACGTAAAATCCTTTGCGGCCAAAATTTTCTTCAGTTTGAACAATCAGATTGACGTTTTCGCGCGCTTTGTTCAGGTAGCGCGCTTCGCCTGTGTAGCGGTAAGCCGCCATCAACCCCAAGGTCGGCCAACCGATCCAGCGCGATTCATTCCAACTGAGTGCGCTGTCGTACGTAAAATTCACGCGGGCAAAGGCTTCGCTGCCTTCCAGCGCAGATTCGCGGACAGCTTCGTCGCCGGTCAGCGCCCAATACAACCACATGCCTTCGATCCAGGTATGGCTGGGAACGGGTTCGCGGAAACTGCCGTGATCGCCTTTTTCGTAAAACGCCATTCCGCGCAGATTCCAGTTTTCCATTAGAAAGTCGTCGGCGCGGAACTGTCCCCAATCTGCCCGGTACCGAGCCATTTCGCTGCCCAGTTGAAACGCGCGCGCGTCTCCAGTTCGCAGATATTCGCGCAGCAAGACAAGCGGCAAATCGTAATGCACATTCGCATACCCATCGCCCCAGGCAAGATCGCCGAAGTTGCGCCAACCGAATTGTTCGCCTTGTTCGCCGCGCAGCCGATATTCAAATGCCGATTGCGCCGGAACCGACCCGGCAGCTTCGCTGGATTCGACGGCATACCCGCTGGCAAACATGCGCTCCATTCGCGCAGCGGCTTCACTAAGTTGCGATTCTTTTTCGAACGCTGTTTGCCAGTTGCGGCGTTCGACAAAAGCTGCGCGAACTGCTCCGGTTGAAGCAATGTACGCAGGATCGAGCGTTGCGTTTTGCGCATTGGTCAGCGCTCGGGCGGCAATGGTATTTCGGCCAAGGTAAAAATCCGTGGTTTTCGCGCGCGCGCCGTCGAAAACATGATCCTCACCGGTGTCAGGCAAAATGTCGAAGCAAAGCCCATCGCGGCTGCCAGTCAAAGCTTTTGGGTAATTTTCGACGAACTCAGGAACAGCGATTTCAAATTGTCCAGCGACCACCGAAGCTCCGCTTTGCCCACGGGCCAGGCGATTTCGTGCATCATCGAATTTCAAAACTCGAACGGCGTCGCTGGAAGCTGAAGTTGTCGGCAGCAACACTGACAAACTGCGCAACAAAACATGTTGCGCGTAAGGCGATGGTCCGCCGCGATAAGCGCCAAAGCCGTATGCGCCGTTGTTCATCATTCTCAGCCGAACACGAACAAAGGGCTGATCGGCATACACGTAATAACGGATCGTGAAAGCCAGCGTCGGCGGGACTTTCAGGCCTTTGCTTTTGAACACTCCGTCCTGGCGAACGACCGTCCGCAAAGCATTGGATTCTTCAACCGAAGTTTTCTCTATTGAAGCCGTAACAGTTTCATCCTGCCCGCCGTTCACAATCATCTTTTCGCCAAGCGAGTGCTGCACTTTCAGCGGCGCGCTGAATCGAACCGCCTGGCCAGTGATTTCTTTGATTGTAGCGTGCTCCTGCTCAATGCTCAGGTCGCGTATGACTGTGCCGGCTGGATGGTTGAATCGCAATGGCGAAACGCTTTTCAAATCGCCAGGATCAGCCAAATTAACGACGACTTCTTCCTGTTGATTGGTCCCTTCGCCAACGCGGTACCGGCGCCCTGCCGCAAAGCTCTGATCCGTTGTCACAAGACGGGCGCTGCCTGCTGTGGCATCCCATTTCAACAAGGCGACATGCTCAAACCTGACTTCGTCACCAATTCGCAACAACGTCGCATCCGTCACCGTCACGATGTCAGACGAACCAATCAATTGGTTGATCAAAGTGTGGCGCGGCAAACTCATTTGCGCCGATGCTGGGGCGCGCAGCATTTCATTTCCGCCAAGTTTGAAGCTATTCAGCAGCGATTCGCCCCGCCGCGCAAATTCAATTTCTAGCTGAGAGTTTCCGATTCGAATGGCATCAGCGGTTTCGTTCGCTGTAACCAGCCTGGCGGTTTGAACTGGCCGTGTCGTTCGCGTTAGAAAATGCCTGCCCGCCTGGGCTGGTTTGAAATCCAGCAGCAGCCATTTTACCGGCCTGATGGTTTGCGTCGCCGGAACGCCCCAACGCGAAAGCACTCGCATTTGTGCTGGCACGGCTTTGCCCGTCACATCGGTTACAACCAGCGCGGTGGTGTCTGTCACATTTGCACTTTCGGCAAGCGGCACTCCCAGTGTGACTGGCAGCGCCGCGTTAATGACATTGAGCGCAATATGAAGCTCTTCCATTTTTCTTTGAGCCAGAAGATGCGAGGGATGGAAAGTTGCCGGAAGCTGCATAACCAGCCAGCCATACAGTGACAAACAAAGCACGCGGCGAATCAGCGCCGCGCGCGGCACTTTTCGAATCATCGTCGTCATCCAAACAAACATAGATTCGGAAATTGGGCCGGAAATTGTCGAATAAAATACAGCTTTCGCAACGGGGAACGTGAAGATTGGGGCTTCAGCAGATTTCCCGGAACTTGAAACAGAGCTTAAACGGACAGTCTGGCTGCAAACAAAAACTTTCGAACAAGCCATTGCCCGAGCAACAGTAGGGTTCATAGATGGGCACCATTCCTACTTATCGGACATTGATTCAAACTCTGGGGATGAGGCGCTGCAAGAAATCGCTCAGCGCAGGTTAAGACGCCGCGAACCATAGCATACGGCTTCTTCACACGGAAGAGTTTCGCGCTTAACTGACCTTTACAATGAATTGCTTCATAGTTGCTTGATGCACAGCCAATTCCAACACAATTGTCAGTCGCTAAGTACAAAAACTTCAACATTGTTCATAAAAATGGATATACAAAACCGCGTGTTCCAAAAATAGCTCCGCTAAATCTTGTTAAATCAATACAGCAGGCAATCGTTGACTTAGGGCATAACGATTGCCTGAAAATGTATGCAATATTCAAAAGTTCATCCGAACACTCACTCAACTAAGCAAACCAGATTTCGCAGGTGAAGGAATTTTAGGTTTACGCAAGTGGCCGATTCGTCCCAACGTTTACAAGAACCGCTTCAATGCGCGTTGGGAGGGCAAACAAAGGCCAATTCGATTTTAGTCCACATTTTCAATCAAAATTTAAGGGGAACCTGTATGAAAACAAATCTACATCGGTTACTAAACACGATGTTTGTTGTGCTGGCGCTAAGCATTGTTGCGCTGGCACAAGGTACGACTTCACAGATCGCTGGTTCCATTCAGGATCCGAATGGAGCAGTGATTTCCGGCGCTTCCGTCACTGTGAAAAACGTCGGTACCGGAGCCGAATTCAAAGTGACTTCTTCTGGCAGTGGCGCGTATAGCGTCCCTTCGCTCGGCTCAGGCGTCTACACCGTGACAGTTGAAGCGAATGGCTTCAAGAAAGTCGTGGTGCAGGATGTCAAACTTGACGTCGGCGTTCCGTCCACAGTGAACGTTACGATGGAAGTTGGCGCTGCCAGCGAATCCGTTATCGTTCAGGGCGGAGCCGAAGTGTTGCAAACGCAATCTGCCAGCATCAGCACGACCATCACCGGCCGGCAGATCACTGAAACCCCGCTGACTTCGCGCGATGCGCTGGATTTGGTTTTGTTGTTGCCGGGAACGAACACCCCTGGCCGTCCACGCACTTCGACCATCAATGGCCTCCCCAAAGGCTCTCTGAACATCACGATTGACGGTGTCAACGTGCAGGACAACATCCTGAAATCTTCAGACGGATTTTTCACCTATGTTCGTCCGCGCCTGGATGCCGTTGACGAAGTGACCGTTTCCACCGCAACGCCCGGCGCTGAAAGCGCGGGGGAAGGCGCGGTGCAGATCAAATTTGTGACGCGTTCCGGCAGCAACGAATACACCGGAAGCCTTTATGAATATCACCGCAATCCCTGGCTGAATGCTAATTACTGGTTTAACAACCGCGACCTGACGCCCAAACCCGGCTTCACGACAGCGCCGCGCGATTTCATCATCCTGAACCAGTTCGGTGGACGTTTTGGCGGGCCGATTTCGATTCCCAAACTGTTTAGCGGCAAAGATAGAGCCTTTTTCTTCGTCAATTACGAAGAATATCGAATTCCGGAACAAGCTTCTCGTCAGCGCACCATTCTGAGTGATGCTGCTCGCGGCGGTCTTTTCCGTTATGCCGGCAATCCAAATGGCGTTAACCTGCTGACGCTGGCTGCTGCCAATGGTCAAACTTCCACAATTGACCCAACCGTTGCCAAACTTTTGCAGGACATCGAAGACACCACAAAAAGCACGGGCGGTGTTCAAGCTTTGACCGATCCAAACCTGGAACGGTTCAGCTTCACCAACACGGGGGGACAAACACGATACTTCCCAACCGTTCGTCTGGATTTCAACCTGACGGAAAAACATAAACTGGAAAATACTTGGAATTACTAGCTTTTCACAGGCTTGGTTGACTTCCTGAACAGCACCGATCCCGCATTTCCGAACTTCCCGAACAACGGATTCCAGGGTTCGAACCGCTTTTCCAACACAACGGCTCTGCGTTCCACCATTACGCCGACCATCGTCAATGAAGCACGCTTCGGCCTGAACGGCGGTACGATTCTGTTTTTCCCGAACGTTAACAAGGGACAATTCACTGGTTCGATCGCCAATCAGGATGGTTTCAACGTCAATATCGGTGCGGCGGGCATTACAACGGCGACGGTTTCGACCGGCCCAAGTCGTCGCAATGCTCCGACCAAACAATTTACGGATACGTTGACTTGGACTCGTGGCTCACACGCCATGACGTTTGGTGGAGCATTCACCAACATCAATTTCTGGAGTTGGGGGCAAACAGTCGTCCCAACCTTGACCTTGGGCGTTGACGCTTCTGATCCTGCCAACGCGCTGTTTACGACAGCCAATTTCCCTGGCGCTTCAACCACTGACCTGGCCAATGCACGTGGCATTTACGCCACGTTGACCGGCCGTATCACTGCGATCAGCGGTTCGGCGATCCTGAACGAAAAGACGCTGCAATACACCTATTTTGGTGAAAACGTCCAACGCGGACGTCAAAATGAATTCGGACTATTTGCGCAAGATTCATGGCGCGCCACTCCCAACCTGACGCTCAATTACGGTGTGCGTTGGGAAGTTCAAAAGCCATTTTTTGCCACCAATGACGTTTATTCCCAAACAAGCTTCGATGAATTGTTTGGAATTTCCGGCAAAGGAAATCTGTTCAAACCAGGCACACTTTCCGGAAAAGAAACGCAGTACACCCAGTTCAAGTCTGAAACCAACGCTTACAAAACTGACTACAACAATTTCGCCCCAAGCCTGGGTTTTGCCTGGTCTCCGCGCTTCCAAAACGGCATCTTGAAGAAACTAGCAGGCGATGGCGGACAAACCGTTTTGCGTGGCGGTTATTCAATTGCCTACAACCGCGAAGGCTTGAATGTCTTTACCAGTATTTATGCCAGTAACCCTGGCCTTTCAATCAATGCTGCCAGAAACCTGGCTTTGGGCAACCTGGGCACTTTGCCGTTGCTGTTGCGCGATAAAAGCCGTCTGGGCGCACCGTCGTTCCAAACAACTCCGGTTTATCCCAGTACTGGCGTCATCACCGATGGCGCGAATGCCTTTAACCCCAACCTGGCATTGGGCTATGTCCAATCCTGGAGCTTCGGCATTCAACGTGAAATCAACAAAGACACGGTGATCGAAGCCCGTTATGTTGGCAATCGCGGCGTTAAGCTGTGGCAGCAGTACAACCTGAATGAAGTCAATCTGACTGAAAACGGCTTCTTGAACGAATTCAAGCTTGCCCAGGCTAATTTGCAAGCGAACGTTGCACAGGGTCGCGGCGCCAATTTCCGTTATGCAGGTCCAAACACGGGAACATCTCCGCTGCCCATCATGCTCGCTTTCTTTACCGGTCAACCAGCTTCAGCAGCAGGCACTGCGGCCAATTACTCCAATTCCAACTTCGCTAACGCCACTTTCGTGAACGCGCTGGCGGTAAACTCTCCTTCCATCGGTACGTTTGCTGGTTTTGGAACGGGAATCGGCGCAAGTGGGTTCATTAACAACGCAACTTTCCGCAATAATGGCATTGCTGCTGGATTGCCCTCTAACTTCTTCCTTGTGAACCCAGGCAAATTGGGTGGTGCTTGGTCCATCGAAAACAACGGCCGTACCTGGTACGACTCGCTGCAAGTCGAATTGCGCCGCCGCATGGCCAAAGGCTTGTTGGTTCAGGGCAATTACACGCTTGGACGCGCATTCTCGAATGCTTTTGCCAGCAGTGCGGTGGTTGCAGGGCAACCTTCCACCTTGCGTGATTTCGGCCTGAGCAAGACTATTTCGCCGTTCGCGGTGACGCATGCGTTCAAGGTGAACTGGATTTATGAATTGCCGTTTGGCCGTGGCAAACTGCTCGGCGGCGCTGCTGGCAAGGTCCTGGATCGCGCAATTGGCGGCTGGGAATTCCACGGTGCAGCACGCCTGCAAAGCGGCACACCATTCAACATGGGCAACGTTCAATTGATCGGCATGAACCGTTCCGATCTGCAAAAAGCGGTCAAGATGCGGTTTGACGACGGCGGCAAAATCGCATTCTTCCTGCCGCAGGACATCATTGACAACACTCGTCGTGCCTTCAACGTCAACGCCACCAGCGCGGATGGTTACAGCACACTGGGTGCGCCGACCGGACGTTATTTCGCTCCTGCTAGCCGTGGCAATTGCATTGAAGCGTTCACCGGCCAGTGCGGAACGACCAACCTGGTGCTGTACGGACCGCGGTTCGATCGTTACGACCTGAGCATCGTCAAGAAGACCAGGATTACCGAACGTGTGAATTTTGAATTCCGCGCCGAATTCCTGAATGCTTTCAACCACATCAACTTCCTTGTTGGCAACCCGGCGAACGACACGAACGTAATTGGTGGTTTTGCCAATGCGACGTTCGGCCAGGTGACGCAGGCGTATCGCGACACCTCCACAACGAACGATCCCGGCGGACGCCTGATCCAGTTGGTTGGACGTATCAACTTCTAAATATTTGGAAGAGGTTTCACCCATAAAGAAGAGTACGGCGAATGCCGTACTCTTCTTTTGTTTTGGCAGTGAAAATTTTTAGTTGAAGGCCTGATCAATCTGGCGTGTTTGAGGCGCTACGCATAAAATACATCTCGTTAATCCTTCAAAAAAGCAAAGCGAACAGTCAAAGCAATCTAAAGTTCAGCTTTGCAAGCGGTCTACGACCTAGCTTTGCAAGTCCATCATTTACTGATTCAGTTACATTCTTTCGATCTTATTGATCTTAGTGTTCAGATTTCCACTTAGGGGTTCTTTAACCCGATCAGGCTGAAATCCGAATTCTAGACATTATTTGTTATTGAATCGCAGTAATGGAGGCGTGTCACCAGTCGGTTTCACCTCCCAACTCATCAACCCCTGATGTAGGAGACCGAAGTTATGTATCGAAGAATTTCTATAGCAATCTCTGCTCTTACTTTGTCTGTGCTGCTTGGCGCGCTGGCTTTTGGACAAGTCAGTTCTTCGCTGTCCGGCACTGTGACTGATCCCACGGGCGCAGTGCTGAGCGGCGCAAGCGTCGTCGTTCAAAATCCTGCAACCGGAACGGAGTTCAAAGCGACCACTTCCGGAAGCGGAACCTACACGATCCCGTCATTGAGCACAGGAACGTACAAGGTCACCGTATCGGCTGCGGGCTTCAAAACGGCCGTCGTGCAAAACCTGAAAATAGATGCTGGGACGGCGGCAAGCCAGAATGTCACACTTGAAATCGGTACCGCCAGCGAATCAGTGGTCATTCAGGGCGGAGCAGAGGTTTTGCAGACACAGTCGGCAAATATCTCAACGACGCTAAACGTTAAACAAATCATCAACCTGCCGCTGGTATCGCGCAACGCGCTGAACTTCATCGTCTTCTTGCCGGGCGTGGATTCGCCGGGAGTCACCCGCGACGCCACCATCAATGGCTTGCCCGAAAACGCGATCAACATCACGCTGGACGGCATCAATGTGCAGGACAACAACAACAAAACCACGGATGGATTCTTCGCACGCATTGCTCCGCGCCTGGATGCCATCGAAGAAGTGACTGTTTCAACTGCGACCCCGGGCGCAGACAATGGTGGTGGCGGCGCGGCGCAAATCAAGTTTGTCACCCGCCAGGGAACCAACGAACTGCACGGCAGCCTTTATGAATACCATCGCAACCCGGTCCTGAATTCCAATTACTGGTTCAGTAACCGCAACAGTGCGCCATTCAACAAGGAAACGGGACAAACCTGCACCGCAGCCAATTACGATCCGAAGAAATGCAAGGCCGAGCGCGCGCGCATTTTGACCAATCAATTCGGCTTCCGCGTGGGCGGCCCGATTCGGATACCGAAGATTTTCGACGGACGGAATAAAGCGTTCTTTTTCGTCAACTACGAAGAATTCCGTCTGCCAAATGCCAGCAACGAGGTGCGAACAATTCTGAATGCGCGCACACAGTCCGGCATTTTCCGTTACAACGTAGTTTCCGGTGGTCAAACGCAGGTGCGAGAAATCAATTTGCTGGAACTGGCGGTGCGCAACAATCAAACGGCGACGCTTGATCCGACAATCTCGAAACTGTTGGCCGACATCCGCGGCACAACCAACAAAGGCAATGTCACGCCCCTGACCGATCCAAACCTGGAGCAGTTCAACTTTACGACTCCGGGCAACAACATCACCTACTTTCCGACGGTGCGCTTTGACGTCAACATGACTCAAAAGCATCATCTGGAATTGACCTGGAACTATCAGAAGCTGAATTCCACGCCTGATTTTCTGAATAATCGTGACGAAGCTTTCCCGGGATTCCCAAATCGCGGCAGCCAGATTGGCGACCGCTATACAGGATCATTGGCTGTGCGTTCGACCCTGACGCCGGTTATTGTCAATGAGGCCCGCACCGGTCTTTCGGGCGGTCCTTCCCGTTTCAACCCGGAAGCCAGCGCTGCAACTTTCAGCGATGCAGTGGCGAATCAGGGAGGTTTCAATCTGGCAATCAGCGCGGCGGGAATCAGCAACGCGACATCCACGCCCAATGCCAGCCGGCGCAACCCGTTGCTGAGAGATTTCAACGACACGCTGACCTGGACGCGCGGTTCGCACAACCTGAGTTTTGGCGGCCAATTCACACAACTGGATCTGACCTTGCACAGCCGCCCGGTTTTGGCTCCCGGCATCACCTTTGGCGTCAACGCCAACGATCCGGCGGCTTCCATGTTCAACGCGGCGAACGCGGCGACGAACTTTCCCGGTTCATCCGACGCAGATAGAACCCGCGCGCAAAACATTTACGCGGTGCTGACCGGTCGCGTTACGGCAATCACCGCCAGTGCATTGCTGAATGATGAAACTGGCAAATACGAATACCTTGGCGAATCAATCAATCGTGGCCGACAGCGTGAATACAGCCTGTATGCCCAGGATTCGTGGCGAACGCGTCCGAATCTAACTCTCAATTTTGGCTTGCGCTGGGTGGTGCAAGGGCCATTCACCGCAATGAATGACGGCTATACGACCGTCAGCCTGGATGATCTGTATGGCGTGTCCGGACCAGGCAATCTGTTCAAACCAGGCACATTGACTGGTCGCGTTACACAGTTTATCCCTTTCAAAAAAGGCGATCAGGCTTACAACGTTGATTATTCCAACTTCGCCCCGAATCTGGGCATTGCCTGGACTCCAAATGTGAAAGGTGGATTGCTGAAACCGCTGATCGGCGATGGGGGGCAAACGGTTGTGCGCGCCGGATTCTCTGTCGCTTATAACCGCAACGGATTAGCTGATTTCTCGGGCGTTTTCGGATCCAATCCCGGTTCTACCATTAACGCTGACCGCAGTTTGGCCATCGGCAATCTGGCGACAATTGCCGAGCTGCCCGTTTTGTTCCGTGACAGAAATCGCCTCACCCGTCCGACGTTTGCCGATACGCCGGTTTATCCGCTGACAGAAGTCGTCACGGGCGACGCCAATATCTTCGATCCCAATATCAAGGTGCCTTATTCGCAATCCTGGAGCTTCGGCATTCAGCGCGAAATTACCAAAGACATGGCCGTCGAAGTGCGCTATGTCGGAACACGCAATCTGCAAGGCTGGACGGAATATGATCTGAACGACGTTCAGCAAAACATGGTGGAAAATGGCGTGCTGTCCGAATTCAAACTGGCTATGGCCAATTTGCAGGCCAACAATGCCGCAGGCGGCAACCGGGCAGGCAGCTTTGGCTACTTTGGGCCGAACACGGGAACTGTGCCATTGCCCATCACGCTGGCTCACTTCACCGGACAACCGGCTTCAGCGGCGGGCAACGTGGCCAATTACTCCAACGCCTCTAACTCGCTGTTCCGCAATGCGACCTTCGTCAATCCGCTGGCAATGTTCAATCCGGCGCCGCTTACGTACGCTGCTGCTTTGCACAGCGATGCAAATCGGCGCACGAACGCCAGAAACGCAGGATTGCCCGCAAACTTCTTCCTGACCAACCCCGATCTGCGCGGTGGAGTCTTTTTCACGGGTAACGGCGGCTACACTCGTTATGACGCGCTGCAGGTGGAATTCCGACGCCGCATGTCAAAAGGCTTCCTGTTGCAAGGCAACTATAATTTTGCCAAAGGCTTCAGTTCCACGCGTTTTGGTTCCTTCCGTTCGCCGCGCACCAATACGCTGAATGACGGCGTTCCCGGATACGTGCAACACACGCTTAAATTCAACTGGCTGTATGAACTGCCAATCGGACGTGGCAAAGCGCTGTTTGGCAACGCCGGTGCGGTGCTGGATCGAATCGTCGGCGGTTGGGAATTCCACGGAACCGGTCGCGTTCAGAGCGGCCAAATTCTGAATTTCGGCAATGTCAGACTGGTCGGCATGACGGAAAAAGAATTCCGCAGCGCGTACGGATTGTATTTTGACGATGCCAACAGGCTGATCTACAACCTGCCGAAGGACATCATTGACAATACAATCAAAGCGTTCAGCACCAGCGCGACTTCCGCGACTGGCTACGGTTCACTGGGCGCGCCGACCGGGCGTTACATGGCTCCTGCCAACAGCCCAAGCTGCATCCAGGTCGTGACCGGCGATTGCGCTCCGCAAACGCTGTATGTGACAGGGCCAAGGTTCACGCGGTTTGACATGAGCGCGGTGAAACGGTTCAAGATTACTGAAAAGGTCAATTTTGAACTGCGCGGTGAATTCCTGAACGCGTTCAACAACATCAACTTCCTGGGTGTTGTCGGCGCATCCAGCAGTGCGACTTTGGGACAGGTCACGTCGGCCTTCACGGATTCGTCCAACACACAGGATCCCGGCGGACGACTGATTCAGATCGTTGCGCGTCTCAACTTCTAACCTTCCATCCAAAAGAGCTGCGCAGTTTTCTGGCTGCGCAGCTCTTTTCTCTTCCCCAATGACTACCTTCGACCGTCGCAGA
>CAYLJQ010000106.1:0-13953 GCA_964383955.1 uncultured Heliomicrobium sp.
TGCTTACCGGAGGCAGGTCCCACTTTGCCCGTAACTGAGGGATTACATTCGGATGAGGTTCAACAGCACTATCTTGTAATGCAATCTTTCAACACTCAGTAGATCGGCTTGATGTTGGACTGTGTATATGCGCTTTCTGGCTTCAATCATTTACATTCCTGCGAAAGCAGTGAGTACAATCAACCGGATAGTTTGAACCTGACTCATCAAAACTTCTATGCAAGGCTTTACTAAAGAAAAAGACACCAACTGCAGCGGGCTAGAAGGCCACAACGATGGGACTCAATTTTCTCTGCAGATTGTCAGCGGCTTTGAAGTTGCTTCCGTGATCGCTTCGGTCTTCATCACAACTTGGGTGTTAATACCATTGCAGCCAGAACCGCAATGGTTGGCTCTGATGCCCGGATTGTTTGCGATCGCTCTGATCTTGAACTCTCACAGAGTACGTGGCGAACGTTTTAGGGAAGTCGCCGGGTCAATCCGAAATTTCTGGCAGGCATTGCGGCTAATAACGTTACCTACAATCGCCATATGCGGAGCCATCGCGACAATTGGGTTTACCACCAATTCGTTTCATCAGACTTCTCATTTCTGGGCAAATCTGTTTGTTGTGCCAGTTTGGGCTTTGGTTCAGCAATATGTTTTGCAGGCATTCATCTTCCGTCGCATGAAGTGGATGTTTGTAAGAGAATCAACATCTTCAACAGAGCAGACGCGAGGCATTCGACTGGCAATCCTGGCAACGGCAGTAATTTTCTCGCTGACACATTTACCAAATTTGATGCTAATGCTTCTGACCCTCCTTGGGGCTTTGCTGTGGTCATGGGTTTATGAACGCGCACCTAATTTATTTGCATTGGGACTATCCCATGCAGCGATCAGTCTGATGTTGATGACTTCGGCTCCTGCCTGGCTTCTGCCCAGTATGAGCGTTGGCTATAAGCACTTTCTATATCAAAAATTCTAGGCCGCTCGCGCAATAACACCCGGAAAAAAATAGAACCGGCGATGGGACAAAATCCCATCGCCGGTTCTATTTTTCAAATTTACTGAGTCTTAAAAGCTGATACGAAGTTGGAATTCAATCAGCCTTCCGCCAGGATCATTGGTTCCTGACACTGTGATGTCGCGGAATGCGGTACGTATCTGACCAAAACTAGCAGCAATGCTTTACCCAGAAGCATCAGCCAGACTGGAAATAAAAAAGCCTGTGATTTGGATGCAATCGTATTTGCCAAACTTCCGGCCAAACCTCGCTGAATCGTCCCTGCGAAGGTTGCATCATTGGTTGTGTTCAACCCCAGGACAATTACCGGGATCGCTCGCGTGCCAGCGACGGATGCTTGCTGCCCGAAATTGTTGCTTGCTGGATTCGCCAGCCGCGCCAGCGGAATGATATTGTTGGGAATGTGCCTAGCCTGAATAAGGTGCCTGCGCCAGACGGGCCAAAAACTGACGCATAGCGATTGTAGCGCCGGGAACAGGGCTGAATCTGTTCCCGGCCATAAACGCGCGAACAACATAGTGGGACAAACGACGCCGTGCTTTACGGTTCTATCCGCAAACCAGATTCACCAGCGTGCGGACACAGACACCGGTTGGGCCAACGGCCAGATAAGGTTTATTGCTTTCATTCCAGGCAGTGCCGGCAATGTCCAAATGCACCCAGGGGGTGTCTTCGACAAATTCGCGAATGAAGTATGCGCCAGTGATAGTTCCGGCTTTGCGACCGCCAACGTTTTTGATGTCGGCAATCTCACTCTTGATCTGTTCGCGATATTCCTTATCCAGCGGGAGTTGCCAGAATTTTTCACCTGACTTTTTCGCGGCAGCAATGACTGTGTTAACCCATTCCTGATTGTTGCCCAGAATCGCCACATATACATCACCCAGCGCAATCGAAACCGCTCCGGTCAATGTGGCCAGATCAATGATTTTCGTTGCGCCAAGTTTTCGCGCGTAAGCAACTGCGTCAGCCAGAATCAGCCGGCCTTCAGCATCGGTATTGATGACTTCGATGGTTTTGCCGGTCATCGCGCGAACCACGTCGCCGGGACGTTGAGCGCGTCCGCCAGGCATGTTTTCAGTCGCCGGAACAATTCCAAGGACATTGACTGCCGGTTTGAGCTGAGCAATTGCACGCATTGCGGCAATCGTTGTCGCTCCGCCAGCCATGTCGTACTTCATCTTTTCCATGCCATCGGCGGGTTTGATCGAAATGCCTCCGGTATCGAAAGTGACGCCTTTGCCAACGATAGCTACGGTCTCATTCGAAGCAACTTTCGGCATGTATCGCAACACAATCAGCTTGGCAGGTTCGGCTGACCCCTGGGCCACACCGAGCAAGGAGCCCATGCCCAAATCTTTCATGTGGCTTTCTTCAAGCACGTCCAGCTCCAGGCCGTAAGTTTTAGCGACTTCTTCTGCCTGCCTGGCCATTTCGGTGGGCGTCATCACGTTGCTGGGTTCATTGATAACTTCGCGCCCAAAGTTTGCAGCTTCGGCAATGATTCTGCCTCGCTCAACGCCAGCTTTCGCGTCGTCAATGCCTTCGCCGTTGGTAGCCAGAATCATTTGATCCAGATGATTTTCTGTCTTGTCGTTGGTGTGATACTTGTCGGGTTCAAATAAAGCCAAAAGAGCGCCTTCAGTCGCTGCTTGAGCGCTTTCGGCAACGGCCAGATCAGAGCGGCGCAGAAAAGCAAACGTCCGAGCTTTTTTGCCGCGAAGCGTGCGTGCGGCCGTGCCCGCCATTCGCCGCACGTTGTCTGTCGTGAATTCTTCGCGTTTGCCAGCGCCAAGCAATAACAATCGGCGAGCTTTCATGTCGCCCGGGCTGTGAACATAAGCAGATTCGCCGGATTTACCCGTAAATTCGCCGGTTTCAATCAGCGAAGTCAGGACGCTGCCCGTTCGTTTATCAATTTCGCCCAGAACGCCTGTTTCAGGCTTTTCGCCTTCAAAAACACCGACGGCCAGCGCGTCGCATTCAATTTCGTAAAACTTTCTTGAGTCAGCTTTGACTTCCATTCAATTGCTCCTAAAAAGAATCTTCCACGACGTTTCGTGAAACTTCGCGGGTGGTTTTGTATAGTTATTCGTCACGCATTCTGTTTTTGATCGCTGCGCGGGCCTCACGTTCCTGAGTCTTCTTCGCCTCTGTTGCGCGTTTGTCGTAAAGCTTTTTGCCTTTGGCCAAGCCGATCTCGCATTTGATCAGATTGCCTTTGAAGTAAAATTTGGTCGGCACCAGCGTCAGCCCTTTTTCCTGAATTTTCGACTGCAACTTTATGATTTCTCGCTTGTGCATCAACAGGCGGCGTTCGCGGTCTGGATCGTGATTTTGCCGGTTGCCGTGTGAATAGGGGCTGATGTGGACATTCAGCAGCCACACTTCGCCTTCGCGCACGGTTACGTAACCATCTTTTAAATTTGCCCGGCCTCCGCGCGCGGATTTGACTTCAGTGCCGGTCAATTGAACCCCGGCTTCATACGTTTCCAGGATGAAATAGTTGTGATACGCCTCGCGGTTCGTGGCGAGCGTTTTCTTTTGTTCTGTGTCTGTTTTCTGTGCCATTCGGTATTTCTAAACTCGTTCCGATTTCAACGGACGCTCCATCAATTCCACTTCCAGATCGCGCGGTGTTTTGCCTTCGTAAAGCATCTGGTAAACACCGGCGGTAATTGGCATTTCGACTCCTAGTTTTGTCGAAAGATCATGAGCGGCTTTGGCGGTTTTGACGCCTTCGGCAACTTCGCGCATTTCGCGGATGATTTCTTCCAGCTTGCGTCCACGGCCAAGTTCAAAACCTACGCGACGATTGCGCGACAGGCTGCCGAAACAAGTTAAAACCAGGTCGCCCATTCCGGCCAAACCCGCCAGCGTTTCGGCTCGCCCGCCAAGTTTTACCGCCAACCGGGTCATTTCCGCCAGCCCGCGCGTCACCAGCGCTGCCTGGCTATTGTAGCCCAAGCCCAATCCGTTGACGGCTCCAACAGCAATCGCCATCACGTTTTTGACTGCTCCGCCAATTTCCACGCCGACGACATCGTTGTTTGTGTACACGCGAAACCGGCCTGAAGAAAAAGCTTGCTGAGCTTCAGCCGCCAAGTTCATGGAATGCCCCAATGATTGTGAGGCCGCGACAATGGCACAAGGTTCGTCTTTCGCCACTTCCTGCGCAAAGCTAGGGCCGGACAAAACCACGTAACGCGGCTCAAACGCCTGGCTCAAGACATCACGGATGACCTCTTCCATCCGCATCTGCGTTTCATTCTCTATACCTTTGGTCGCATTGACAAAGATCATCTGCGGTTTCAGATGCGGAAGCATCTGGCCATAAACCTCCCGGCAAACGTGCGAGGGCACAACGGTCAACACAATTTCAGCGCCGGTCAGAGCTTCAGCCAAATCGTTCGTCGGCAAAATTGAATCGTGAAGCTTGAACCCCGGCAAGTAAATTTTGTTTTCTCGCTCGCGTCGCAACTCTTGGGCGACTTCCCGGCTGTGTGCCCACAAGCGGACTTCATTGCCTGCGCGGGCGGCAACCAGCGCCAGCGCCGTTCCCCAACTTCCCGCTCCAATGATGGCAATTCGTTTCATTTCGCGCCGAATTTGTTTTCCGTTCCCGCCATCAGCCGCTGAATGTTTTCGTGATGTTTAGCAATGATGATTGCCGACGACGCGCTGAGCGCAGCGATGATCGGCAAGAAATGACTGACGGGCTCCAGCCAGGTGTGAAATAACCACACCCACAGCGGAACGAATGCCGCCGCCAATACTGAACCGAGCGAGATAAACCGGGTTCGCCAGACAATCACCACAAACACAATTACTGCCGCCATCACCGCCCACGGCACAATGGCCAGGAAAACTCCCAAGCCCGTGGCCACGCCTTTGCCTGCTTTGAACTTCAACCAGACCGGGAAGCAATGCCCAATGACAGCCAACACTCCCGCACCAGCGACAACCCACGAAGTTCCCTCTTCCCCGGTCAACAATCTTGCCACCGTAACCGCCGCAACACCTTTCAGCGCGTCAAAGATCAGCGTGACGATGCCTGCGCCTTTGCCTGCTTTGCGCGTAACGTTGGTCGCTCCGGTTCCGCCGCTGCCGGTTTCTCGTATATCCGCTCCGCTGGTCATCTTGACGATCAAAAATCCGAACGGGATAGACCCCAGCAAATAGGCGAGAATTAAGGCTAAGTAGCTCATGGTTTTTGCACCAAGTTAATCAGTTGACGAGCAATTTGCAGATCGTGTTTTTCATTAGCTTGAAGTAGCTCCATGCTGATTTCTTCCAATTGCCTTGAATGCTTAGCAATTTTGCGTTCATCTGCGCCTTCAAGAAGTAATCGCACGATCGTCGGAGCTTATGCGTCATACTCATCGCTGCAAGACGGATTATCATTCACACCAATCGGATCCCATCTGGAAAACAAATATCTTTGACTGCTTCAAACAAGTGGACGTGCTTCATTGGATTCTTCTCCGCAGCAGATCAAGCGCCGAGTTGACCGTCAGCGTGCGAATGAATTGGCGGTCGCCGGGGAAAATTACTTTGCGAGCTGTCACGCTATCTTCGTCAGCCAAAGCGATATAGACCAAGCCGACCGGTTTTTCTTCCGTGCCGCCTCCGGGACCGGCGATGCCTGTGACGCCGATGCCAAAAGTCGAACCAGCAAGTTTTCGAACTCCGGCAGCCATCGCGCAAGCGACCGGTTCGCTGACCGCGCCGTGCTCTTCCAGCATTTCGGCAGGCACGCCCAGCATTCGCATTTTCGCTTCATTGGAATAGGTGACAACGCCTTCCAGAAAGTAATCCGAACTGCCGGGAACTTCCGTGATGCGTCCGGCCAGCAAGCCTCCGGTGCAGCTTTCCGCTGTCGCCAGGCTGTAACCGCGCCAGCGCAGCAAATCGCCTACGACTCGTTCCAGCGTTTCGTCCCGGCGAGAAAAAATGTATTCGCCCAAAACCTCTTCAAGCTGCCCAACGACTTCATCCAGCAACCGATTGCCTTCGGTTTCGCTTTTTACCTGCGCCGTCAGATGCAATTCGATCTGGCCGTCTTTGAATAGGATTGTCGTCGAAGGATTTTTGTATTTGGTGTAAACCGGAGCAGCTTTTTCATCCACGGCTGATTCGCCAAGCCCAAAAATGCTGAGCTTACGCCGCAAAATCAACACATCGCCGACGCGCTGTTTCAATACCGGCGCAACCACAGCGTCAAACATCGGCTTCATTTCGCGTGGAGGGCCGGGCAACATTGCAATCGTGCATTTGCCTTCTTCGATCAGCATGCCTGGTGCCGTGCCATTTGGATTTGGCAAGACTTCGGCGCGTTCGATCACCAATGCCTGCCGAGCGTTGATTTCCGGCATCGGCATGTTGCGTTTGGCGAAGCGCGCTTTCAGCTTTTCCAGAATGTCGTCATCCAGAATCAGTCGCCGTTTCAACACGCGAGCAAAAATCTTGCGCGTAATGTCGTCTTCAGTCGGGCCAAGCCCGCCAGTCGCGATGACAATTTCGGATCGTTTCATCGCGTCGCGGATGGTTTCTTCCAGCCGCCCTTCGTCGTCGCCGACAATGGTTTTGAGCTTTACGTCTATGCCCATCGAATTCAGCCGTTCGGTCAACCACAAGGAATTTGTGTCTACGCGAAATGGCGTCAGCATCTCAGAGCCGATAGCAATGATTTCAGCGTTTAGCATAAGTTTTCAGGTTTAAAGACCGGTACGGTACAGCGCGCGTGAGCAAGCGATTAGCCTTGGCAAGCAGCCGCTTGCTTACCCGCGCGGTACCGTACTCGTGTTTAGCTCAAGCAAAGAACAGCGCCAACGACAATAATGCTGCGGCATAAATTCCCGCAATCACATCGTCCATCATCACTCCCAAGCCGCCGGTTAGACTTTGCAGTCCGTTGATCGGAAAAGGTTTGAAAATGTCGAAAGCGCGAAACAGCAAAAAGCCGGGAATCATCCACCAACGCCATTGCCCGCCAAGCCCAGCCAAAAACGGCGCAATGAAAACAAAACTGATGACCTGGCCGCAAACTTCGTCAATCACAATCTGGCCGGAGTCTTTTTTGCCGAAAACGGATTCGGCCCGCGTGCCTGCCCAGATTCCGATCCAGGCCAAAAACACACTGACGACAATCAACAGGTTTTGCAGCAACGCGACATTCTGTTTGAAAGCCGCGATCAATCCGTAGGCGATCAACAATCCGACCAGCGATCCCCACGTGCCGGGCGCGATGGGAACAAAGCCAGCGCCGCCGCCTGTGGCGATAATGACCGCTAGCCAATCAACAGGTCCCTGAGCTTTGAAAGATTTGCCGCGTTTGTCGGCGAAGGGTTGAGGATTCGGCATAGACCTAGTTTTCAATCACCTTTGCGACCAGATCGTATTCGTGCGCTTCGGTGATTTCGATGTTGATGAAATCGCCCGGTTTGGCGTCAAAACCTTCCGGGGCGTCGTTGATCAGCACGTGGCCATCAACTTCAGGAGCTTGCGATTCCAGACGAGCTTGCAACAACAGATCGGTTTCCTGCGAAACGCCTTCCAGGATGGCGCGAAACTGTTTGCCAATGATGGCTTTGTTTTTCTTCTTGGAGATTTTCGCCTGTTCCCGCATCAGCTTCGCGCGGCGCGTTCGCATTACACGAGCCGGAACTTTGCCGTCCAGGTCGTAACCGTGCGTGCCTTCTTCGTCGGAGTAAGTGAACACGCCTACGCGGTCGAATTCGACGTCGCGAACGAAGTGCATCAGTTCTTCAAAGTCTTCATCAGTTTCACCGGGAAAGCCCACGATCAATGTCGTTCGCAATGTGATGTCCGGAACGAAGTGTTTCGCGCGATTCATCAGCTTTTCCAATAACTGGCGATTGCCACCACGCCGCATCCGTTTCAGCATCGCGGCGCTGGCGTGTTGCAGCGGCATATCCAGGTAATTGCAAACTTTTGACTCTTCGGCCATCGCGGCCAGTGTCGCGTCCGACAAAGAATTTGGATAGGTGTACATGACGCGAATCCATTCAATGCCGTCCACTTTCGCCAGACTTCGCAGCAAATCCGCCAAACCGTCTTTGATTCCTAAATCCAATCCATACTGTGTTGAATCCTGGGAAATCAGCACCAGTTCCTTGACACCTTGTTCGGCCAGGCTTTCGGCTTCGCGAAGGATCGAACCGGCGCGACGGCTGCGGTAATTGCCGCGCATTTGGGGAATCGCACAGAAGGCACAAGTGTGGTCACAACCCTCGGCAATCTTGACGTAAGCGAAATGCTTCGGCGTCGCCAGCACACGCGGCGAGTTTTCGTCATACAGATACGTTGGCAACCCGCGCGTCATCCAGGCGTTTGACGCGACAAACGCCGCGTCTTGCGCGGCAACCGCAGCCGGATCAACCGCTGCGACGATCTTTTCCAGTTCGCTGGTTCCCAGCACGGCATCCACTTCCGGCAATTGATTCAGCAAATCCTGCCGATAGCGTTCGACCAAACATCCAGCGACAACCAGCCGTTTCAAATTGGCCGATTCTTTCAACTCTGACATTTCCAGAATGGTGTTGATGGATTCTTCTTTGGCCGTTTGGATGAAGCCGCAGGTATTAATGACCATCACGTCGGCTGCTTCGCGGTCAGTGGTCAATTCGTAACCGTGTTGTTTCAGTTGCCCCATCATGACTTCGCTGTCCACCAAATTTTTGGGACAGCCAAGACTGACAAAGCCGATCTTTTTAATTTCAGAACTCATTATGGTTTCGATTCTCTCAGCTATTCTTGCTTCCAGATAGGCGGAACAGTCTACCCTTCTGCTTACGCGCCTGCAAAGCCGCTTTTTCTATGCGTTCTTTGCCAGCGTTGCGAGTTGTAAAAGCCGCTTTGACTCCCATTTGAGCCTGAAATACACTGGCTGGCGGTTCGTGAAAGAAGAGATTTTGAAACAACGCAATCGCTGTTTTCGGGCTAGGCGGCAATCAAAGTGGTAATAGCCTGTACTGAAGGAGTGAGGAAGACATGCAAGTATTACTAACGACAATTATCCCTTTCGCCATTCTGCTCTGTGTTTTGGTCGTGATCCATGAATTTGGCCATTTCATTGTCGCCAAAATGCTGGGGATTGGAGTGGAAGTTTTTTCGGTGGGTTTTGGCAAACGGCTATGGGGATTCAAAATTGGCGATACGGATTATCGCTTGAGTCTGGTCCCGCTGGGCGGTTATGTCAGGTTCCGTGGTGAAAACCTGGAAATGTTGCAGGGCAAAAGTGATGCTCCGGTTGATGAATTCAATTCTCAACCGAAATGGAAGCGTTTTCTGGTAGCGCTGGCTGGTCCGGCCTTTAACATCATTTTTGCGCTGGCAATTCCGACTATCGCCATCCTGGTTGGGTTCAAAGTCGGTGCTGACCAGATGCAACAGCCGGTCATTGGCTTTGTGGCCAAAAATTCTCCTGCTGAAAAAGCCGGATTGTTGCCCGGCGACAAAATTCTGAGTTTCGATGACCTGAAAAAACCGACCTGGGAAGATTTGCGGTTGGAAATTCAAGTTCGGCCCGAAGAAACCATTCCGGTAACCGTTGACCGCAATGGACAGATTTTGCAGCTTTCGCTGACACCGGCAGCAAGACAGATTGAACGGAACAAACTTGGCGAAGCCGGTTTTCAATCTCTGATTCCCATCAAAGAAATCATTGTCAACAGCGCTGATGCTGGCAAACCTGCCGCGTTGGCGGGCATTCAGGCCAATGACCGGATCGTGGGGATCAACGGTCAACCAGTGGCTTCGTGGCATCAATTCAAAAATGCGCTGAATGAAAGCAATGGCCAACCGGTCGCATTAAAGATTGCGCGCGGCGACCAAAACCTGGACGTGCAAGCTTCGCCAGTGCAGATTGATGGCGAATACAGGCTTGGAATTGCCACCAGCATCCGCACGGAGTTAGTGACGCAGAAGACGACTTCGCTGATGGAAGCCTTGCAGTATGGCTGGGCTTATAACTGGCGGATTCTGCGCGTCACAGGCATTGCCTTCCGACAGATTTTTGCCGGCGACCGGTCGGTTCGCGAATCCGTCTCAGGGCCGATTGGAATGGCGCGAGAAACCGGGCGCGTTTATGAAAGCGAAGGCTGGACGGGGTTGATTCCCTGGGCGGCGATGATCAGTTTAAACCTGGGCGTTTTCAATCTGTTGCCGATTCCGGTGCTGGATGGCGGAATGATTGTGACTATTTTCATCGAATGGTTGATGGGCCTGGTCGGTTTGACGATGTCGCTGCGTTTGCGGGAGCGGATTCAAAGCGTCGGGCTGGTCATTATTCTGGCGCTGATGGTTTTTGTTTTCGGCAACGACGGCTGGCGTTTGATCGAAGACAAGTTCGGAAAGAAAGAAGTTCCGACGCAAATTCAACAACAAGCCCCGGCTCAACAGCAGGCTCCGGCACCATCGCCGGACAAATAAGCGTAAGAACGAAAAAGCGGCGCTTCACGCTGCACCCAAAGGGCGGTTCGGAAACGGATCGCCCTTTTTGTTTTCCTGCAAGCAAACCCAAAGCTCGCAGAGCAAACAATAAATTAGACCAGCAAAGCATTTGCAGATTGGCGTAACCAGCCATTGACGCTTTCCGAATCTAGCGTTTAGAGTATGCGCCACTTCGGGATCGCTAAAAGCGTTCGATCATTCCGCGATTCCGCGCGCAGTCAAACTTCAAAATAATTTCTGCTGAAACAGCATTACTTGTTAAAACTCGAAGCGGCTTGCATTACGTCAAGCCAAGGAGGACAGGATGTCATTGTTTGCGACGAAGCCCATTGATCAGATTATTGCCGAAGCTCAGGAAACCGGCACACACACTCTGAAAAAGACGCTTAGCTCTCTGGACCTGACCATGCTCGGCATTGGCGCGATCATCGGAACAGGAATTTTCGTGCTGACCGGGCAGGCTGCCGGCAAACATGCCGGGCCTGCGGTTGTCATTTCGATGATCCTAGCCGGTGTGGTCAGCGCCTTTGCGGCGCTTTGTTATTCGGAATTTGCGGCAAGCGTTCCGATTTCCGGTTCGGCTTACGCTTACGGTTACGGCACGCTCGGTGAGTTTGTGGCATGGATCATCGGCTGGGATTTGATCCTGGAATACGCCTTCGGCGCGGCAACAGTTGCGGTCGGCTGGTCCGGATACCTGGTCAGTTTGCTGAAAGACTTTGGCATCATTTTCCCTGCGCGATTAACTGCGGGTCCCTGGACAGTGATGACATTGGCGGACGGAAGCCAAGTCAGAGGGATCGTCAACTTTCCCGGTTTGCTGATTGCGGTTGGGGTGACATTGTTGCTGATCAAAGGCATCAAAGAATCGGCGTCTTTCAATTCCGTCATCGTGTTGGTCAAGGTGCTGGTCGTTATTTTGTTCATCGTCGCCGGTATCGGTTACGTCAACAAAGCGAACCTGGGCATGGGCTGCACCCCAGGCACACCCGGATGCGCCGAGTTTATGCCATTTGGTTTCGGCGGCGTTGTCACGGGAGCCGCGGTGATTTTCTTTGCCTACATTGGTTTTGACGCCGTGTCCACTGCTGCACAGGAAGCCAAAAATCCTCAAAAGGACATGCCCATCGGCATCATCGGATCGCTGGCGATTTGCACCGTGCTTTACGTGCTGGTCGCAGGCATTATGGTTGGGTTGGTTGACTATAAGATGTTGACCAACGCGGCGGCTCCAATTGCCGTGGCGGTGGATGCGGCGTTGCAGCAGGCGCAGGGCACAACAATGGGAACCGTTTTGAAATACTTCCCGACAATTATCAAAATCGGTGCGGTGTTGGGTCTAAGTTCAACCATGGTCGTAATGGTCATGGGACAACCGAGAGTTTTTTATTCAATGTCCAAAGACGGTTTGCTGCCAACCTGGGCTGCCAAAGTCCATCCAAGGTATCAAACCCCGCACATTACGACAGCCATTACTGGAACGATTGTCGCCATTTTGGCGGGCCTGGTTCCAATCAGCTTGCTGGGCGAACTGGTCAGCATTGGAACCTTGTTCGCATTTGTGATCGTGGGAACGGGTATCATCATTTTGCGGGAAACCAACCCCAACATGCATCGCCCGTTTAAAGTGCCGCTGTCTCCATTTATTCCCATTGCCACCGTTCTTTCGGCCGCCTATTTGATGAACAGTTTACCGCTGGACACCTGGATTCGACTGATTGACTGGATGTCCATCGGCTTGGTGATTTACTTCGCTTACAGCTATTCACACAGCAATCTCAATTCAGCCAATGCCGCGACAGCCAGCGTAGATGTGAACTACAAACCTCCTGTCGCTGCGTTGGTGGGAATCGTGCTCACACTGATCCTGACAACGTGGCAGGTGAAAACGTATATCGCTGGCGCTGGCGCGCTTGATTACGGAATCCGGCTCTTTTTCTGGATTGTCGTGGGTGCGTTGTTTGTTCTGCTGATGTACGGCAAAAAAGTCGGCAAACGAACCGCTCAAGTCCAAACAGCCGGCTTATTAGGGTCTCTGATTAACCTGCTGGCCTGGGTGGGAATTACTTATTGGTTCTTTGTCCATTACTCTCAGTTACACGTGAAATAATTGGCCGGATTGATCCGGATTGATTCACAAAAAAACGGCGGCTCCAAAGGGGCCGCCGTTTTTTTGTGGTTGGAAAGCTCGTTTGACTTTGCAAAACGAACAACGCTTAATACTTGGTTGTTCCCTTCAGAGATTTTGTCTATTGCTAACATCGGGACTTTTATGAATTACAACTTCGAACTTATCAAACGTTACGGCAAGGTTTTGGCTGGAGGAGTTACGTCTCCGGTCATTTTGAACATTCTGATCACGTCGGTTTGCGATATGCGCTGCGTCCACTGTTTTTTTACGGAAGAACTGGACGACAAACCGCGCAAGAAGCTGCAAATGACGACGGAAAACCTGGTCCGCATCAGCGAAACGCTTGGGGGCCAACTGCCGATCCTGATCATCGCCGGTGGTGAACCTTTCACCAGAAAAGACCTGCCAGAAGTTGTCCGGGCGTTTTACGAAAACAACAAGCTTGAGTCGGTTTATCTGATGTCGAACGGCGGAATCCAGCAGCGCATCATGCCCGATGTGCAGCGCATTCTGGACGAATGCCCAAACCTGAACGTGACGGTTGCGCTGGGAATTGATGGACTGAAAGAAGACCACGAAAAGATTCGCGGTAAAGAAGGAAGCTGGGATAAAGCCATCGGTACGGCTCGGCAGCTTCAGGAGATTCAAAAACAGATTCCGCGCCTGGATGTGCAGACCTGCACCTGTTTTATGAATTCGAATCAAGATCGCATTTTCGAGTGGTACGATTTTCTTCGGTACGAATTGAAGCCAGACAAAATCAACGTCAATTACATCCGTCCGCCTTCCGCAAACGCCGCAGAATTGAACATTGATTTAAGCCGTTATCGCAAGCTGTCACAGTTGATTGATTCTGATTCGCAGCGTGGCGTCATCAAAAATCATTACAAAGGCAAAGGCGGGTATTTCAAAGCGGCTGTGGACATTTACATGCACGAATTGATCGCCCGCACCGAAGAGCAGCAGAAAGCTCAGTTGCGTTGCCACGCAGGAACGACCGGTGGAGTGATTTACGACGAAGGCACAGTTTCAAGCTGTGAAAACCTTGATCCGATCGGCAATTTGCGCGATTACAACTGGGATTTCAATGCCCTGTGGCACTCTCCCGAAATGAAAGTGCGCCGTGATCACGTCAAAAACGGTTGTTTCTGCACGCACGAATCGAATTGTTATTACCCGTCGCTCGCATTTAATCCGAAACATCTGATCCAAATCAAAAAGCTGGAACGGCAACTGAAAAAATCCCATCAAAACGAAGTCAATGGCGAGATGATTCCCGCCAGCGCCACATAAGCAGAGATTTCAAACAGACGAGTTCGCATGGCTGGTTCAACAAACTCAC
>CAYLJQ010000107.1:0-13863 GCA_964383955.1 uncultured Heliomicrobium sp.
CGCCGCATCTCAAAAATCTCTTGGAGGTATGAACATGAAAAAGATCGTTAGTTTGATGGCTTTGACAATTTTGCTGTCGTTGACAGTTTTTGCGCAGGAAAAACAGACCGAACATACGTTGAAGCTGAGCGCCAATCAGCAATCGCCGCCAGCTACCATTGCCGACATGTCCTGGATGGTGGGGAGCTGGACAGGAAACGCGCTTGGCGGAGTGACCGAAGAAGCCTGGGCAACGCCTTCAGGCGGTTCGATGGTAGGAATGTTTCGTTTAACTCAAAAAGGCAAGCCGGTGTTTTACGAATTGACGACTTTGACGGAAGAAGGCGGCAGCCTGATTATGCGGTTGAAGCATTTCAACCCGAACATGACCGGCTGGGAAGAGAAAGACAAAACTGTGGATTTCAAGTTTGTCGGCAAAAAAGATGGTCTGATTCATTTTGAAGGAATGGCTTTCAGACCAGAGGGCAAACCCGAAGGCAAAGACGCCTTCACAGTGTATCTGGCAATCAAATACAAAGACGGCAACATCCGCGAAGAAACGTTTCGCTACACCCGAGTGAAGTAGGTCAGGTTTTCCAAGCCTGACCGGGTTTTGCCAGTTTGAGATTCAAGGCAGGTTGGAAAATCTGCCTTACACTTATTTCTGCATGATGCTTACGATTCGCCACGCTGAACCCGAACAGGCGGCAGGCTTGACCGAAATCGCTTTTGCCGCCAAACGTCATTGGGGCTATCCCGAAAGTTGGATTGAATCTTGGCGCGAAGATTTGACGATCACGTCCGAGTTCATCGAGCGCCACGAAGTTTACGCCGCAATTGAACATGACGCCTTGGCCGGCTTTTATGCGCTGGTCACGTCCGAAGGCAAAACCGAATTGGATCATCTTTGGGTTTTGCCGGAACTGATTGGCAAAGGAATTGGCCGCCAGTTGTTAAACCACGCGCTCGACAGAGCAGCATCGGTTGGTGTTACAGTAATTGAAATCGTTTCTGATCCGAACGCCGAAGGCTTTTATCTGAAAGCAGGAGCAGCAAAGATCGGCGAAGTTATTTCCGAAATCGAAGGCAAGGCGCGAATCCTGCCTCGCTTGATATTGCAGATTCCAAACAGGAGACATTTGTAAATGAAGAAGTTATCAATCGCGTTATTTTTCGCCACATTGATTATTTTGGCCTGCTCAACCGCTGAAATGGTTTCGCCAGTTGATGCGAAAGGCAGTTCGAACTGGGCGCAATGGCGCGGTCCGGCTTCGCAGGGAGTGTCGGAAGAGAAAAACCTGCCGACCGAATGGAGCGATACCAAGAACGTTTTGTGGAAAGCGGCGCTGCCGGGCAAAGGATTTTCGCAGCCGATCATTTGGGGAAACCGGATTTTCCTGACTTCGGATGTCGAAGGCGGCCCGGCTCCCGAATCGCATAAACCGCCGAAACATATGCTCGGCGAAAAAGAGTTCACGCATCCGGAATGGGATGGCGTCAACCGGCTTCACACCTTCAAAACGATCTGTCTTGACCGCGACTCCGGCAAAATCCTGTGGGAGAAAGTTTCTTATGAAGGCACGGTTTACGATTACCGGCACAAACGCGGCAATTACGCCGCGCCAACTGCTGTCACGGATGGCAAATACGTCATCAGCTACTTCGGCTCAGAAGGCGTGTACTGTTACGATTTCAACGGCAAACTGATTTGGAAAAACGACATTGGCGACATCAGCACGTTTGGAATGGGCGTAGGCACCTCGCCCGTGCTTCATGAAAATCTGGTGATTCTGGTGGCCGACCAAAGTCTGGGCAAACCCAAAGATTCGTTTATGGTCGCGCTCAACAAAAAGACCGGCAAAGAAGTCTGGCGCGTCGAACGCCCAATTCAAGGCAGTTGGGCAACACCTGTGATTGTCAAAGTCGGCAATCGCACTGAAATGGTCACCAGCGGCAACGAGTTTCTGATTTCTTACGACCCGGCCACGGGCAAAGAACTCTGGCGCGCGGGCGGGCTGAAGAGCCACGCGATTGCGACGCCGGTCATCGGCCACGGATTGGCGATTCTTTCTTCGGGCTATCCGTCCAAAGTCATCACCGCTATCAAACTTGGCGGTTCAGGCAATCTCGACAAGACAGAAAACATCGCCTGGACGTACAACAAAGGCACTGCCTATGTGCCTTCGCCGATTTTGTATGGAGATTACGTTTACCTGATGAACGACCAGGGCGCGTTGACCTGCCTGGAAGCCAAGACCGGTAAAGTTGTTTACGAAGGCGGGCGCGTTCCCGTAAACGCCAAGTTTTACGGCGCTTCGCCGGTTGCGTTCGACGACAAGATTCTGCTGACCAACGACGACGGCGAAACCTTTATCATCAAAGCCGGGCCGAAACACGAAGTGCTGGGGACGAATTCGCTTGGCGAACCCAGTCGAACTTCGATTGCCATTGCCGATGGCAAACTGTTCATTCGCGGCGACAAGCATCTGTTCTGCATTGGCAAGAAAGGATAGGAATCTAATCTCCTCGTCGCAGAGCGACGGCTGACTTTAGCGTGGCGTTTCAACGCCGGGTAAAACAAGAACGTCTTCCTCGTCGCGTTAGCGACGACTGAAACTCAGTCGTCGCTAACGCGACGAAAAGCAAATCATGCCGCCGACCGTGGTTTGAAAAACCACGGCTAAATTCAACCACCGCTAGCGCGGTGAAAGGCGGGGCGGTTGCACACATTCTTAACGATCCACTGCTTTCTGACCGTGAGCATAAATCCTGCGCTGACCAAAGACAGGAGTAACCAAATCAATGAATCGAAAACTGACTCTGCTGTTTTCAGCAATAATTCTGGGTGTGATTGCCATCGTGGCATTCAAACCGACGGCCAGCGTGGCTGCGCCGAACTCGAACTGGTCTTCATGGCGCGGTTCCGAAGGCACGGGCGTTTCCTCCGAAACCAACCTGCCAACCGAATGGAGCGCTGACAAAAACGTCAAATGGAAAGCTGCGCTTCCCGGACGCGGCCATTCATCGCCGATTGTCTGGGGCAACAAAATCTTCCTGACCACGGATATTGAAGGCGAAGTCGTTCCCGGCGCCAAAGCCGTCAAGCACATGATCGAAGGCCAGGAGTTTCTTCATCCGGATTCAATCGGCGCTGACCGCAATCACACCTTCAAAGTGCTGTGCGTAGATCGCAACACAGGCAAAATTCTGTGGGAACAGACCGCCTACACCGGAACCGTGTACGATGGTCGCCATCGCAAAGGCAGTTATGCCGCGCCGACGATGGTGACGGATGGACAGCTTGTTTACGCCTGGTTTGGCGGCGAAGGCGACGGGCTGTATTGCTACGACCTGAACGGCAAGCTGATGTGGAAGACACCGATTGCCAAAATCGCCAGCGTGGGAATGGGGCCAAGCACTTCGCCCGTGATGGCCGATGGCGTTATCGCGCTGCAATGCGATGAAGACGAAGGCAAAAACTCCTTCATCGCGGGCGTGGACAAAAAGACGGGCAAGGAAATTTGGCGCACCAAACGTCCTGTTCAGGCCGGTTGGTCAACGCCACTGGTGGTCAAAACTGCCAAAGGAACCGAAATCGTTGCCAGCGGGTTTGAATGGATCATTTCCTACGAACCGAAAACCGGCAAAGAGTTGTGGAAGATGAAAAGCTTTCAGAGCAACGCGCTGCCTACGCCGTTGGTCGGTTTCGGAATGGTGTACGCCTATTCGGGTTATCCAACGAAAAAGACGCTGGCCATTAAACTGGGCGGTTCGGGCGACATTACAGAATCAGCCCTTGCCTGGAGCTACGACAAGGGAACGGCTTACATTCCGTCTTCAATCCTGTACGGCGACAATCTGTACTTGATGACGGATCGCGGCATTCTTACTTGTCTGGACGCCAAAACCGGAAAAGTCATTTACGAAGGCGGACGCATTCCGGTACCAGCCACGTTCACGGCTTCGCCCGTGGCGTTTGACGGGAAGATTTTGCTGACCAGCGAAGACGGCGACACGTACGTTGTCAAAGCCGGAGCCAAGCATGAAATTCTGGCGACCAATTCGGTTGGCGAACCGGTTTACGCTTCGCCAGCGATTTCCGACGGAATGATCTTCATTCGCGGAGAAAAGAACCTGTATTGCATCAGCAACAAAAAGTAAGGAGGCACAAAATGAAAACAAAAAACTTGTTGATCGGATTTGCCTTGTTGCTTGGGTTGCTGAGCGTCGCCTTTGCAGTGCAGAAACCGAACTTCAGCGGCAAATGGGAACTGGACACAATCAAAAGTTTCAGCAACCCGGCGGGGCTGAACCAGTCGGCGACGATTACGCAAACCGGCGACCAGATCACCTTCGACACCAAAGTCAAAACCAATGCCGGAGGCGAGCAGAAGATCACCGAAAGCTACACGCTGGACGGAAAAGAAGTAGATTTCAAACCCGCAGCGCCACCCAACGCGACGGGCAAACGTACTGCGTCGTGGTTGCCCAACGGGCGCGGATTGTTGATCAAAGACGAAACGTCCGTGGACGGCAAAGTCGTTTCCACCGTCACCCGGAAATGGACGCTTGCCAGCGATGGCAAAACGCTCACGGTGGATTATTTTATTGATCGCCCGACTGGAACCTTTGAATCCAAGCGGGTGTTCAATAAAGTCGAGTAACCAAATCGAATCAAAACTCACCGCAGAGGCGCAGAGAACGCTGAGGCAGCACAGAGACAAAAAGATGCTCTGCGCTTTCTTTGCGTTCTCTGCGCCTCTGCGGTTGAAAAAACGCACGCGGTTCATCGTTATGAAGCAAAAAACAATCACCCGAATTCCAGTAGTCTTCTTGTTGATCGGCTGCGCGACTGTCTTCGCTCAGACTAACTGGCCACAATTTCGCGGCCCGAATGGCAGCGGCATTTCCAACGAAAAGAACCTGCCCGACCAATGGAGCGCCGACAAAAACATCCAGTGGAAAACCCCGTTGCCAGGACGCGGACATTCTTCGCCGGTGGTGTGGGGAAACAAAATCTTTCTGACCACGGACATCGAAGGCGACATCGTTCCCGGAGCCAAAGCCGTCGAGCACGTTCGCAGCGGGAAAGTCTGGGTGCATCCCGATGCTGTTTCAGGAAATCGCAAACACACGCTGAAGGTGCTCTGCCTGGATCGAAACAGCGGGAAAATTCTGTGGGAGCAAGTGGCTTACGAAGGAACCGTGTTTGACGACAGGCATCGAAAAAACACCTACGCTTCGGGCACGCCGGTCACCGACGGCAAGTTTGTGTATGCCTTCTTTGAATCCGAAGGGCTTTATTGTTACGACTTCAACGGCAAGCTGGTCTGGAAATCCTCTGTTGGCAAAATCAGCAAAGTCGGAATGGGGCCGGGAACTTCGCCTGTGCTGTACAAAGATTTGATCATTCTGCAATGCGATCTTGAAGATGGCGGCCCGGAAATCTCCTTTATTTCCGCTGTGGACAAACGCACGGGCAAGGAAGTTTGGCGCATCAAACGCAACCACCGAAAGACGCACGCCACGCCGCTGATCGTTCGCAGCGGCAACCGGGACGAATTGATAACCAACGGCTGGGAAACCGTAATTGCTTACGATCCTGCAACAGGCAAAGAGTTGTGGAGTTGCGAAGGCGTCAAAGGGTGGGGAATTCCCAGTCCGGTGGCCAACAGCGAAATGGTGTTTCTGGCAACGGGTTACCCCAGCAAACGCGCGATGGGCATCAAATTCGGTGGTTCAGGAAATCTGACCGGCACGCAAAATCTGGTTTGGAGTTATGACAAAGGCACGGCGTATGTCGCTTCGCCGATTTTGTATGGCGAATATCTGTACCTGATCAGCGACAAAGGCATTCTGACCTGCATCGAAGCCAAAACCGGCAAAATTACCTACGAAGGCGGCAGAGTTCCGATTCCCGCCAGCTTCAGCGCTTCACCCGTCGCGTTTGATGGAAAGCTGTTTTTGACCAGCGAAGACGGCGATACCTTCGTCATCAAAGCCGGGCCAACGCACGAAGTCCTGGGCACAAACTCATTGGATGAACCCGTACTGGCGTCTCCGGCGATTGCTGCCGGCAAAATCTTCATTCGCGGCGAAAAGAATCTGTACTGCATCGGCAAGTAAGTCTGCGCCCATCATCAGACAGGAAAATGCGGGAAGGGAAGATCAGAATTCTGATTTTCTCTTCCCGCATTTTCCTGTCTGATGACTAATGTCAGGACACTTCCTTCGTCCCGGTAGGGACAGTTTGAAAATAGCGCGGCGCTTTAGCGACGGGAGAGGTGGAGCAGGGGCGTTTAGTCCCGTAGGGACGGTTGAAACCCAGTACCGCAAAAGGATTCGGTCGTCCCTACGGGACTGGATCGGTTACTGCAACTTCCCAGCGATAAATCGCTGGGCTATTTTCGCTTGTCCTTCCGGGACAAATTGAAAAGTATTCTGACAACAGGTTTGATAGTTCTGCCGCGCATCTGAAGCTAATTGTTCAGCCCAGCACCGCCTGCAACACGTGACCGTGAACGTCTGTCAATCGGCGGTTTGTGCCGTTGTGGTAATAGGTCAGGCGTTCGTGATCCAGGCCCAGCAGGTGCAACACGGTCGCGTAAAAGTCATATACCGTAGCCACGTTTTCCACGGCGCGCCGCCCGAATTCATCCGTCGCGCCGTAACTGATTCCGCCTTTCACGCCTGCGCCCATCATCCACAACGTGAAGCCGTCAGGATTGTGATCGCGTCCAGCGGCGCCTTCCTGATGCGTAGGCATACGGCCAAATTCTGTCGTCCATAACACCAGCACGTCTTTCAGCATTCCGCGCTGTTTCATATCCGTCAACAAAGCCGCAGTCGGTTGGTCAAAGATCGGGCAATGGCGTTCGTAATCGGTTTTCAACGTGCGATGCGCGTCCCAATTGAGCAAGCCGTCAATCGAACTGGCGCGCGAAGCGCAGTACAAACTGACATACCGCACGCCGCGTTCCAGCAATCGGCGCGACAGCAAACAATTCCGGGCATATGCGGCTTTCAGCGGATTGGCATCATCCGTCGCGTACAGTTTGTGAACGTGCTGCGGTTCTTTGGAAAGATCGGCGACTTCCGGCGCAGCCAGTTGCATGCGCGCGGCCAGTTCATACGCGGACATTCGCGCGCGCAAATCGCCTTCGCCGGGATGCTCTGCGGCGTTGGCAGCGTTGAGCGTTTTCAAAAACTCGCGCGTGGCGATTTCTTCTTCGGCGGAAACATCGGCAGGACGATTCAGATTTCGCAGCGGTTGATGCGCGGCCAGCATCACTGCCTGATGTTGCGCGGGCAAAAATCCATTTGACCAATTGGCTTTGCCGTTGGGCGGTTCGCCGCGAACGTCTGTCATCGCCACGAACGTCGGCAGGTTGTCATTCAAACTACCCAGCGCGTAACTGGCCCAGGCTCCGGCAGACGGGAAGCCTTCGCGCACAAAGCCCGTATTCATAAACACCGTGGCCGGGCCGTGCGTATTGCTGCGCGAAGTCATCGAATGAATAAACGCGATGTCGTCAGCGTGTTTGGCTACGTTGGGCAGCAAGGTCGTCAACATCTTGCCGCTTTGTCCGGCAGGCGCAAACGGCCAGGGCGATTTCATCAACGGGCCGTTTTTGCCTTGAAAGGTGACTTCTTTTTCCGCGCCGGGCAACGGCGTTCCGTGAAACTTTTCCAGCGCCGGTTTGTAATCCCACAAATCAATGTGCGACGCCGCGCCGGGACAGAAAATGTGTAGCACCTGTTTGGCCTTGGGTGCGTGATGCTGGATGCGCTCGGCCAGCGCGTCACGGCTGAGCAAATCCGTCAGCGCCACGCCTGCAATGCCGGTGGCGGCGTGTTCCAGAAACAATCGGCGAGTCAGAGCTAGAGGGTTGAGTTTGTTCATTAAGTCTCCGGTGCGGTACCGCGCGCGTAAGCAAGCGACGGCATGCGCTGAAGACCGCTTGCTTACGCGCGCGGTACTGTATCAGTTCAAATAAATCAATTCGTTGGCGTTCAACAGCGCACGGCAGAAAGCCCGCCAGCCGTGCGAGGCAATCAGTTTCAATGCCGCTTGATGCTCTTCGGCGGTCGGTTGCCGTTGAAAGGCCAGCGCAAAGGCGCGCCGGACCTGCGCGGCTGGATCGTTTGGAACTTCACGCTGGACGCGTTCGGCCAGCGCGGTGCTCATATCCAGCGTGAAGCGGTGATTGAGCAGTGTCAGCGACTGCAACGGCGAAGTTGTGCTGATGCGGCTGGGCGCGGAATAGGCGCTGTCCGGCAAATCAAAATCCGTCAGCCCGTCCAGCAGCGAAGCGCGCGCGTTTTGGTGATACACGGCACGCCGATAAGTTTCTGGCCCGTGTTGATCCAGCGGGATGTACGTGGCGACGTTGTCTTGCAAATACCGATAGAGCCGAAATCCCGGCCCGCCCATTTTCAAATCCAGCTTGCCGGTGACGGCCAGAATGGAATCGCGAATTTCTTCGGCGCTCAATCGCCGCGCAGGGAAGCGCCACAGCAGCCGCGCGCCCGCGTCCAGTTTGGCGGCGTCTTCGCGCGCATCGCTGCTTTGCCGGTAGGTTTGCGACAACAGAATTTCACGATGCAGCGGTTTCAATCGCCAGCCGTGCTGTTGCAACCGTCGCGCAAGCCAGTCCAGCAATTCGGGATGCGTTGGCCTGCCGCCCAAATAGCCAAAGTCGCTGGGCGTATCCACGATGCCGGTTCCGAAATGGTAATGCCAGACGCGATTGGCCAGCACGCGCGCCGTCAACGGGTTGGCATCGCTGACGATCCAGTTGGCCAGCGACAATCGGCGTTCGGCATCGGGCGCATCGGCGCTCAGCGCATACGGTTTCGTCGCTTGATCCAGCACGGCCAGACTGGCGGGAACAACATCGGCTCCGCGCCGTTGCGGGTCGCCGCCTTTGTGCACGTAGGTGGTTTCTTTCGGCTGATCGAATTTTCCTGCCCAAACCAGCGGCAGCGGCGGAATGGCGCTGATCTGTTGATTGAACTGCGCCAGTTCCGCCGTCAGTGTTTGCAACCGCAGTTTTTCGTCTTCGCTGGTGACTTCTGGCGAAAAGCGCGCAACGGCATGCGAGTCGTTGAATGGTTTGCGGTCGCGCGAATCGGCAATGACCTGCCACTGTTTGCCGTCGTTGGAAATCAACGCCTGATACTCGGTGACAAACGGGCCAATTCCGACGCCGGGATTATCCGGTGCAGCCGTGCGGTCTTGCGAAAAGACAATGCGCTGGATGGTTTCAGCGCGCGGAAAGGTCAGCGTCAATTCCGGCGGATTGCCGACAAACCAGCGTTCGCCGAATCTGCCGTCGTTGACCAAATCCACGCCGTAGGTGCTGGCTCCGGCAATGTCTTCGGCGCGCGCGGACGTTGCGCCCTCGGCTTTGGTTCCGTGGCTGGCCAGCGCAACGTTTTCGGTTGCCGTCCACGCTTCAAACTCGTCAATACGCGCGCTTCTGCCGGATTGCGGGCGGTCGGATGTGCCCAGGATTTTGAATTTCAGATACCGCGCGCTGACTGGCGCGAACCGGTGTTCGTTGAAATGCCGCGTCACAACCGGCAGCGGATATGCACCGTGTTCGGCGGCACGTTGCAGGGCGCGTGCGGCGATGGATTTTTCCGTCGCATCTTTTTCGCGCGTCAATTCGGTGCGGCGTTTTTCCAGCGGTCCGGCTTTTTCGGCATAGGCCTTTCGCTGTTCATCGCTGGCCAAGACGCGCTCGGCGTGCGTCACGCCTTCAAACGCGGCGCGCAGCCGGTAATAGTCTTCGGTCGGAATCGGATCGAATTTGTGATTGTGGCAGCGCGCGCAATTCACCGTCAGACCCAGGAAGGTGTTGCTGGTGGCGGCGATCAAATCGTCCAGCGTGTTGGCGCGAATGACCTTTCGTTGCGCTTCGTCCTGATTGCCCACATCGTCGTACGGGCCGCAGACCAGAAACGCCGTGCCGACTTCCACCTCAGGATTGCCTTTTCCCACAACATCGCCTGCGATCTGTTCGACAAAAAAACGATGGAACGGTTTGTCTTCGTTGAAACTGCGAATGACGTAATCGCGATACGGCCAGACGTTGTTGATCAGCACATTGCGTTCAAAGCCGTTGCTTTCGCCGAACCGCACCACGTCCAGCCAGTGCCGTCCCCATTGTTCGCCGTACCGCGGGCTGGCCAGCAAACGATCCACCAGTTTTTCATAAGCCTGCGGATCAGCGTCTTTGACAAAGGCTTCGACTTCTTCAGGCGAAGGCGGCAAGCCAGTCAGGTCATACGTGACGCGACGAATCAGCGAACGCCGATCCGCCGGAGGATTCGGTTTCAAACCACGTTCGGCCAGTTTGGCAAAAATGAATCGGTCAATCGGCGAGACTGCCCAGTTGGCGGGAAGGTTTGAAGGCGCGGGCGGCGTAACGTTGGCGATCGGTTGTAGCGACCACCATGAAGCTTTGTCGGCGCGTTTGGCTTCGCCGCTGGCCAGCGTTTCCGTTTCCGGCCACGTGGCTCCGGCATCAATCCACGCGCGCAACAAAGTGATTTCGCGCGCGGTCAGTGGCTCGCCTTTTGATGGCATGCGCTCGGCAGTGTCCGTGCTGCTGACGCGGCGAATCAATTCGCTGGCAGCGCTTTTGCCCGGAACGATGGCGGGGCCGCTTGCGCCGCCTTTCAGCGCGGTGGTTTTGGTATCCAGCCGCAACCCGCCTTTTTGCTTTTCCGGCCCGTGGCATTCGATGCAGCGCGAGTGCAGCAGCGGGCGAATGTCACGCTCGAAATTCACTGCGCTGCTTTGACGGGCAGCGACTTCGCTGAATTGCAGACGCAGGAATAAACCGCTTCCGGCGACTATGACCAGACAAAGAAGCTTGAACTGACGCAAGCGAAGGCGGCGCATTTTGCTCTCCTCAGGTTGTTGTTAAATCAAACGAGAATTCGGCGGCGCGGTGGAAAAGGCAACCTTGCAAGGCTCTTGTTTCCAAAGACTTCGCGAATTTCAACTCTCGCGCCGCCGCTGAAAACAACCCTTGCAAGGTTTGCCAACACCTGCTCAGTTCACCGGCATTACTTCGCCGGTTTCACAAACACCGCTGGCACGTTTTGATCGCGCACCAGCTTGTTGAACGCGGGCACATCGGTTGCCATCACCTGCTTCAACTTTTCAAGTTGGGCATTGGTGCGCGCATTCAGGTCTTCAAACACCTGATACGCCTGGTCGGTCGGAGCGGCGTCGGGACCAGCCACCGAACCACCCAGCGCAGCCAGTTTGTTGTTCAGCCGAATCGGGTAATTCAGCGGATCCTGGTTGCTCTGGTTTTTGGTTTGGTACAGCTCTTCTTCGATGGCGGTCAGCTTGGCGCTCAAGTCTTTGGCGGCATCCACGATGGCTTTGCCAGTCGGTTGGTCTTTGACACGAGCGGCGTATTCGTTGACCTGGCGGCGAACATCGCGGATGGAAATGATCGCTTCACTGGTTTCCGAAAACTTGTCGCGAATTTTCGTCAGCAGGTCGAACTGTTTTTGAAACTCTTCCTGCGTAGTCGAAACACGCGGGTCTTTGCGAAGCTCGAAGGTTTCCGTCAGCGTTTTGCCATCCACCGTCAGCTTGACCTGGTAATTGCCGGGAACGGCGCGCGGGCCAGCCGTGTTCCCAGCCCACAAAATCATTCCCGGAAATGTCGTGGCTTCGGTGTAGCGCAAATCCCAACTGAATCGGTTCAAGCCTTTTTCGGCGGGCACACGCGCCGGACCTCCGCCGAAACGTCCGCCACCGCCTCCGCCAGCCGGAGTTTCCGGCGCGCGGCTGGAAAATTTCTTCACCGATTTGCCCGCCGCATCCAGAATTTCAATCTGCACGTCGCCTTTGGGTTTGTCTTTCAAACTGAACCAAACGGAAACCCCAGCCGCAGGATTTTCGCCAAGCGAAGCTCCTGCCGGAATGCGGAAACCTCCGCCGGGCATGCGATACGCTTCTTCGGGTTTGAAGAGATGAACGTCCGCAGAGGCCACAGTGTCTTTCCACTGATGAAGCACCGGCAGATCGTCAATGATCCAGAAACTGCGGCCTTGCGTAGCGATGACCAAGTCCTTGTCGCGTTTGTGAACGGCGATGTCGGTGATGGGAACGACGGGCAAATTCAACTGCAACGATTGCCAGTTTTCGCCGTCGTTGAAGGAAACGTAAATGCCGGTTTCGGTTCCGGCGTACAGTAATCCGCGACGGTTCGGGTCTTCGCGGATGACGCGAGTGAACGCGTTGTCGGGAATGCCGTTGGTAATTTTCTTCCAGGTTTTGCCGTAATCGCTGGTCTTGTAGAGGTACGGGCGGAAGTCGTCGGCTTTGTACAGCGTCGCGGCGAAATAGGCCGTTGCGGCATCGTGCGGCGAAGCTTCAATGGAATTGATCTGCGCCCATTCGGGAATGCCCGGAATGTTTTTAGTCACGTTTTCCCAGGTTGGTTTCGCGGCGTGGCTGTCGCGCGAAACGTGAACCAAACCGTCATCGCTACCCGTCCACATCACGCCTTTGGTGACGGCGGATTCTGCCATCGTGAAAATCGTGCAGTAATACTCCACCGAAGTATTGTCTTTGGTAATCGGGCCGCCGCTGGGACCTTGTTTGGTTTTGTCGTTGCGGGTCAGGTCAGGACTGATCAAAGCCCAGGTTTGTCCTTCATTTGTGGACTTGAAGACATGATTGCCGCCCGTGTACAGCACGTTTGCATCGTTTGGCGAAAACAGAATGGGGAAGTTCCACTGAAAGCGATACTTCATCCCTTCGGCTCCCCAGCCCATCGGATTGTCCGGCCACACGTTCACATCGCGCTGCTGGCCTGTGCGGTGATCCTGCCGTTCCAACAAGCCGCCGTAGTTTCCACCGAACACGACGTTGGGATCTTTCGGCGAAGGCTGCACCCAGCCGGATTCGCTGCCTGCGGTAATGTCCCAATCTTTTTCAGTGATGCCGCCGCCGGTCGTGCGGCTCGAAATCCTGACGGTGGAATTGTCCTGTTGCGCGCCGTAAACGCGGTACGGAAATTCATTGTCCAGCGCCACGCGGTAAAACTGCGCAGTGGCTTGATCCTGCGCGCTCCAACTGACGCCGCCGTTGAAACTGACGTTCGCGCCGCCATCGTTGGCTTCGATCATGCGGTTCGGATCGTTCGGAGCAATCCACAAATCGTGATTGTCGCCATGCGGAGGATTGAGCGTTGTGTAAGTCCGCCCGCCGTCAATGGATTTGTGAAAGCCGACGTTCAGCACATACATCGTGTCGGCATTTTTGGGATCGGCGTAAATGTGCGTGTAATACCAGGCGCGCTGGCGCAGGTTACGGTCGGCACTCACGCGCGTCCAGGTTGTTCCGGCGTTATCGGAGCGAAACACGCCGCCTTCTTCCGCTTCGACGATGGCGTACACACGGTCGGAATTTGCAGGCGAGACGACCACGCCGATACGGCCAAGCGTTCCTCTGGGCAAACCGGTGTTGCGCGAAATGTCCGTCCAGGTGTCTCCGCCGTCGGTCGTTTTCCACAAGCTGCTGTCAGGCCCGCCGCTTTCCAAACTGTACGGCGTGCGTTTGGCTTCCCAGATCGAAGCGAACAGCACGTTCGGATTGTTCGTGTCCATGCTGATGTCCACGGCTCCGGCTTTGTTGGATTTGAACAGCACACGCTCCCAATTCTTCCCGCCGTCTTTGCTGCGAAACACACCGCGTTGTTCGTTGGCTCCGGCTGCGTGACCCATTGCGGCAACGTACACCACGTCGGGATTTTTTGGATGAACCTTAATGCGTCCGACGATGCGGCTGTCTTCCAGCCCAACACGTTTCCAGGTCTTGCCTGCGTCCACGGATTTATACACACCGTC
>CAYLJQ010000108.1:0-13827 GCA_964383955.1 uncultured Heliomicrobium sp.
ATTGAATGGCGACCTGACCCGCTTCGGAGTTGTTTCCGCCACGTTTGGACTTGCTCCCAACGTCGAGTTTGAAACCGGTGGCGTAATCCAGAACTTTCTGAGCATTAACCGTCCGTACCGACTATCTGCAGTTCCGCTGCAATTGAGCCAGGCGACAAATTCAACGCATGACGCCGGCGATTTTTACCTGGCCACAAAAATTAAGCTGAGACCTGAAACCAAACGACTGCCCGGTGTTGGTTTTCGCTTTGGTGCTGAGTTGCCAAACTCGAATCAATCGCGCGGCATTGGTGTGAATCAGATCAACTTTTTTGCGACAACGCTGGTTGGCAAAAATTTCGGCAAACGAATTCGCGTCGTTGGCAATCTGGGCTTGGGAATTTTGACCGCGCCAATTGATCGGTTTACCCAAAACGATGTCTTACTTTACGGCTTGGGAATCAGTTATCTGTACAACGATCGGGTAACTTTGGTTGGCGAAGTCAACGGACGCTACAATACTCGTGGCCAGGCGCCACTCGGCACGGAATCTGATGGCTCTGCCAGATTGGGCGCTCGGATTCGCGCTGCGGGATTGATCTGGGACATCGCCGGAATCAAAGGCATTCACAACAACAGCGCTCAAAGCGGTATCAGCTTTGGCGTCAGCTACGAAGCCAGTTTGTTTCAACCTGTGAAGTAAGGCTGTACAGCTTAGAAACTTGCAGCTATTATCCCCGTGCCTCGAAAGTGGCTGGCTTTCCTTTCCTCGTTGAACGCTAAGCAGCCCTCACGACTCGCCCCAAAAAGAAGTGCTCCCGCCCCCCTTTTCGTTCTGAAATCACTCAAGTTGGTGCCTGCAGTTTCTGACTCCCGTTGTTTTGACAAACACGGTTAACTCTATCCACCGTGTTTGGGAGTAAAGGCCATGACGCCTCTTCAATCTTACACACGTTTTTTTGCGCCGTTTTTTACGTTGATTGCAATTTGCAGCATTCTGAGTTTTGGATCAATTTCGGTTTCAGCTCAAACGACGCGCATGCTAAGAGTCCAGCAGTCCATTGCTGCACGCGGACAGAACCAAAGCATCGTTGTCGAAATGGAAGCCGTTGGAAATGAAAATGCTGTTGGCTTCAGTTTGAATTTCGACGCCAGTCAGTTGCGGTATGTGTCTGCTTCGACATTTGGCGGTTCGACCGGCGCGGCGATAAACATCAACACAGCCATGGTTGGTGTTGGCAAAGTGGGAATTGCATTGGCACTGCCGGGCGGTCAAAAACTCTTCCTGGGCAAACAGCCGATTGCCATCATCACGTTTTCGGTGCTGGCATCTGAAAATGTCTCAAACACTTTTTTGAATTTCGGCGATCAGCCAATTGCGCGCGAAGTCGTTGACACTTCTGCGAATGCTGTGGCCGCCAACTTTTCCGGAGCCACACTGACTTTTGCGCAACCGATGGCTGCGGTTTCAGCCGCCAGCTTCAGCAGTGCAAAATTGTCCGGCGATTCGATTGCCACCGCTTTTGGCAATCGGTTGGCGACAAAAACACAAGCCGCGACTTCGTTGCCGTTGCCAACCTCGCTGGCCGGTTCCAGCCTGATCGTCAAAGACAGTTTGGGCGTTGAACGCAATGCTCCTCTCTTTTTCGTGTCGCAGACTCAGGTCAATTTTCTGATCCCAGTAGGCACAGCTACCGGTCCGGCGGCCATCATTGCCAGAAACAGTGACGGTATTTTGTCCGTTACCAACACCGAAATTACAACCGTCGCGCCATCACTTTTTTCCGCCAGCGCCACCGGCCAAGGGCTAGCCGTTGCAGTCGTGCAGCGAAGAAAGGCCAATGGAGTAATCAGCTATGAGACGACTTCCCGATTTGATTCAAACCTGGGCAGACTGGTCGCAGTTCCAATTGACTTAAGCCAGCCAACCGATCAGGTCTTTTTGCTGCTTTATGGCACTGGAATCAAAAATCGCAGCAGCCTGTCCAATGTGCTGGTCAAACTGGGCGGCACGAATTCGGAAGTGCTTTTTGCCGGAGCTACAACAGAATTTGCAGGTTTAGACCAGGTCAACATCCGCCTGCCACAGACCCTAGCCGGTCGCGGCACAGTCAATATTGCGATAACCGTAGACGGCCAATCGGCAAACTCGGTGGACATCAGCATCAAGTAACCGGATATATACACGCCGCATCCCACAGATCAGCTTGCCATCCCTGCACCTCGATAGTAGCATCGCGCCGCATCACGAACCGGTGACGCCGAAGAAGCTGGCTTCAGATTGTCGAATCGTCACCGATCACTCATCGCTTTCACTCAACACAACCAAGGAGATCAAACCAGATGGCAGTTAGCGTAGCTGACTCTTCCCTGCCTATTGCCGAACGCGCGCGGCGACGCATCACTTGGCGACTGATGCCTTTTTTGTTGCTGTTGTATTTTCTGGCTTACATTGACCGCACCAATGTCAGCATTACAGCCTTGAACATGAAAAAGTCTTTGGAGGCGGGCGGACTGGGGTTCAATGACAACATCATTGGCTCAGGCGCAGGCATTTTCTTCATCGGCTATTTTTTGCTGGAAATTCCCGGCACGCTGATCGTTGAAAAATGGAGCGCGCGAAAATGGATCGCCCGCATCATGATTTCGTGGGGAATCATCGCCACTTGCATGGGCTTCATAGGCACTAAGTGGATGAATTTCGGCGATAACGTTACGCAATTTTATGTGCTGCGATTCATTCTGGGCATGGCCGAAGCGGGCTTCTTTCCCGGCATCGTCGTTTTTCTGACCCACTGGTTTCGCCCTGAAGATCGCGCTAAAGCCAAAGCCAATTTTATGATCGGGATTCCGATTGCCACCATGATTGGCTTTCCATTGTCGCGATTGATTATGGATCACGTTCACTGGGCCGGTTATGAAGGCTGGCGCTGGGTTTTCATCCTGGAAGGCATTCCGTCGGTCATTTTTGGAATTGTCACGATTTACTATTTGACCGACTGGCCGCACGAAGCCAAGTGGTTGCCGGAAGACGAAAAGCAATGGATCACAAATGAACTTGAACGCGAGCGAAAGGAAAAACAGGGTTCCGGCGAAGACAATATTTGGCAGGGTTTGAAATCCGGTCTGACGAATCCGAAAACTTTGCTGCTGGCGGTGATTTATATTTGTATCGTGACAGGGTTTTACGGGCTGACGTTCTTCCTGCCTTCGATTGCCAGAGAGTTGGTTCCTGGCACATCAAAAACAGATCAGTTATTGAAAGATTATCTGATTCCCGCTGTCCCTTACTTGTTTGGTTTGGTGGGAATGCTGTTGAACAGCGCGCATTCGGATAAAACCGGCGAACGCCGTTGGCACACAGCCTGGCCAATTTTATTTGGCGGGGTCACGCTCGCGCTAAGCATTCTTTCCGGCAGCAATGTGATTTTCGCGTTCACGTTTTTATGCATGGTCGGTGTAGGAGTTCACGCTTACCTGCCAGTTTTCTGGACGTGGCCGTCACGATTTTTAGCGGCTTCGGCGGCGGCGGCAGCAGTTGGATTGATCAATTCTTTCGGCAATCTTGGCGGATATTTCGGCCCGAAGGTTGTTGGCTGGCTGAGCGTCAAGACCGGAAATTATGCTTCTGGCCAGTGGTTTTTGGTTGTGTGCATTTTGGTCGCCGGAGTGTTGGCGACGTTCTTGAAATTACCGAAGAAACCCGGCGCTCAATCAGTTGCGTAAGTCTGACTTTCGCCAGTCAGGGTGCAAACGCAATGTCGGCTCGTCCGATTTTTCGACGACAACTTCAGGATAATCGCGGCGAACGAATGGCGATGACAACATCGTTTTTCGTTCGCCGTTTTTTCCATATAACACGGGCTGCGTTCCCAGGCTGTCACACTGTGAAGATGCTTCCTTGAAATCTTCCGGCGGACTGAGCAAGGAAACGAATTCGCCTGCCTCCAGGTGCAAAAACGTGTGCGTTGCAAACATGGATTGCCGCAGTATTTCATCAGCGTCCGCCTGTTGCGAACTTTCTGGGATGGACAGATTTTGAACCTGTGCCGAAACTTTGAACAACTTCTCAGCAAGTTTTGAGGCTGAAACTTCAATTTTTGCGACGATTTTCCGATCAGGAAACAACACGAACTCCAATCGTCTGGCTTTGATCGTCAATGGTCCCAAAACCGATCGCGGCACATTCATACGCTGTTCAATTCCATCGCCTGCCTTCAAACAGAAAAAACGAAACCGCACATCAATCACGGTTTGCTCTGTGCCGGCGACAAGGCATTCCGTTCGCATCTGCCAGTTTCCTGCCCGTCCGCAAGACTGTGGCGTCAGCATTCCAGGGTGATTGCACTGAACATCGTCCGGTGAACGCCGCTCGTGTTCGTAAAGCAAGTACCCTTCGTATAAAACCGCTTTGGAAATTTGATCAAAAACCTGATCTAACATTTTGCTTGTAGCCCTCACGACAAACCCATAAAGAATTGATGATAATTGCTGATGAAAGCTATGATGGCAATGCGTTCCAATTTACCCGCTCGTTTGGAGAACCTATGGTTAAAGAAAAAATTCTGATTGTTGATGACGACGTAAATATTCGATTCACCCTGCTTGAAGCGTTGCGCGGTTGGGGTTACGAAGCAATCGAAGCGGGCACAATTGCCGCAGGACGAGAACTGTTCGACGCGGAAACGCCGCAAGTCGTGTTGCAAGACGTCAACCTTCCCGACGGTTCGGGCATTGATGCATTGCAGGAATATAAAAACCGCCAGCCCCAGGCCGTGGTCATTATGATCACCGGCAACGTTCAGCTTGAAGACACCATCGCGGCATTGCGCGGCGGCGCTTACGATTTCATCAGCAAACCCGTCCGATTGAATGAATTGCAAGTCACAATCCGCAACGGTATAGAAGCCGGAAAATTACGCAAGGAAGTCGTCAGCCTGCGCCGCGAGCGCGCTCAGCAATTCAGTTTTGACCAGATCATCGGACAATCCCCGGCCATGATGGAAACGATCCGGCTGGCGCGCAAAGTCGCCACCAGCGAAGCTTCTTCTGTCCTGCTGCAAGGCGCTAGCGGAACCGGAAAAGACATCATTGCCAAAGCCATACATTTCGGTTCATCCCGCGCAGATCAACCGTTCATTGCCATCAACTGCGCGGCTATTCCGGGCACCTTGCTGGAAAGCGAATTGTTCGGTCACGAAAAAGGCGCATTCACGGACGCCAAGGTTCGCAAGGAAGGTTTGTTTGAGCAAGCACAAGGCGGCACGCTGTTTCTGGATGAAATCGGAGAGCTTGAACTGGGGTTGCAGGCGAAATTTCTGCGTGTGCTGGAAGAAGGAAGGTTTCGCCGCGTTGGCGGATTGAAGGATTTGCCGCTGAACGTGCGTGTGATTGCAGCGTCAAATCGCGATTTGAAAGCCGAAGGTGAAGCAGGGCATTTCAGAATTGATCTGTTCTACAGGCTTTCTGTCATTCAAATTGACCTGCCGCCGCTTAGCGAACGTGGCGACGATGTTTTACTGCTGGCCAATTACTATATCGCTCATTTCAATGGGCGTTTTCGGAAACAGGTGCGGGGATTGTCGCTTGAAGTGGAAGACATTTTTCGCCGATACGCCTGGCCCGGAAATGTTCGTGAACTGCGAAACGTCATTGAACGAGTAATGATTTTGGAAGATTCGGACAAAGTAACCACGATCTGGCTGCCGCGCGATCTGATGAAAGGCAATATTGAAAGAGCAAAGGATGACCCAATCCCCTCTGCTGTTTTTGCGCCTCCCGTTCAACCCGAAGTCCAGAACCTGCCCCACTTTATCCTTCCCGAAAAAGGAATTGAGCTGGAGCAGGTAGAATTGTCTTTTGTCAGACAGGCAATGGAACGCAGTGGCAGTAATCAAACTCGCGCGGCTGAGTTATTGGGAATCTCGCGCGATCAGCTTCGCTACCGATTGAAGAAAATCGAAGAATACAGTTCGGCGGACTGATTCAGTTTTAGCCAGTCGTTCCAAGCACAGAAAGAAAAGCCTTTACTCTGCCTGTTACATCAGGTTTGGTAAAAAAGTCGCGTATGTCGCCAAATGGATAAAGCGCCGAAATGACGGCGACACTGTCCGCTCCGGCAGCAATTACTTCAGCGGCACATTCGACTGTGATTCCTCCAATTGCCACCAGCGGACGATCCGTCAAAGTTTTTGCCTGGCGAACCAATTCCAAACCGACAACCGGACCGGGATTTTCTTTCGTTTTGGTTTGATAAACCGGACCGACGGCGATGTAATTTGCCGACGTTTCCAGCGCCGCTTTGAACTGCTCCAGCGAGTGAGTGGAGATGCCGATGATTTTGTCTTCGCCCAAAATCTCGCGGGCTTCTTCGACTGATAAATCTTCTTGCCCTAAATGAACACCATCGGCTCCGGAAGTCAGCGCCACATCCACGCGGTCATTGATGATCAGCCTGGCTCCGGCGGCCTGCGTTACGGTCAGACAGGCTCGTGCAGCATCCAGCAATTCCCGGGCACTCGCGTCTTTGTCACGCAATTGGATCAGCCGTGCACCGCCTGCCAACATCATCTGCACGATTTCTTCGTGCGTGCAATTGGATAACTGGCAATCCGTGATTGGATACAGTTTCGGGATTTGGAACATACCCAGATTATGTCCGATCAATTCGCCTCTTCAAAGCCGGGAAACTGAAGAAATTCCCGTTCGCCAATCGAAATGCAATGTGTATAATTTGCGCCGTTCCATGACAGGATGCCGAAGCGAGACGGAAGGCGAAGTTGCTTCCGAGGCAACCCAACCTGAAACCAGCATTCCCCTTTGTTACAAACTGCAACTCACAAATTGAAACCACCTGAAAAAGGTGAGGAGGAGGAATTATGAAATCTCGTATTTTTGCTTCATCGGTATTACTCGCCGCGGCGCTTTTTTTGATGGCCTGCCCCAGTCAAACCACAATTAACAAACTCAATGGCGACCCGGAACGGTATCGTGGCAAGGAAGTGATGATCGTTGGCACGGTTACGAACAGTTATGGCGCCGCAGGGTTCGGAGCTTACGAGCTAAGCGATGAAACTGGAAAGATATGGGTTCTGACCAAACGCGGCACGCCCAGCAAAGGCGCGCGGGTTGGCGCGGTAGGAAAATACATGCAGGGAGTAAACTGGGGCGGGCGCAATTTCGGCAGTTCCATTGAAGAAACTGACCGGAAAGTTCGATAAGCGGCAACAGTTTGAACAACGGACAAAGGCGGCAAGTGAGAAGGTTAATCCTCACACTTGCCGCCTTTTACTTTTGATTATGCCGCAGCGGCTACCGCCGCTTTCGGACGCCCATGAATTTTGATGGTGTCGTAGTCTTCTGCTTCGACGGTAAATTCATAATTGCGGGCCGGTTGGTATTTGCCGATCATTTCATTGAATTTCACAACCACAGGTTCGACAAAATCATGCATCAAGGCGCTTTCTTCAACGACTTTGTGCTGAACGTGGGCGACATCATCTTTGCTGATGCCGACGTGATGCATCAATCGGAGTGGCAAATCCTTTGCCTCTGAAATTCCGGTGTCAATGCAATAATCCTGGTTGCGAGCCTCTAACTCCAAGAGCTGTTTATAGAATGTTTCATTGTTATTAAAAGCCAGGCTATTTTCCATGATCTATCCTCCGTAAAACATTCAGCGCTGGTGCTGATGATTGTTATTTCGCTTTCCTTCGACAATCGTGCCAAAAGAAAGCACGTTGAAGCATAAGCTCAGGTACGAAAGAACTGGGAAAAAACACTGAATTAGTGCGCGGGGAAAATGAATACTGACTTTTGCGTTGTTCGAGAAAAAAGGTAGTTCAGGTAGTTGGAAATGTCAATTTTTTTGCACGGAGCCTGGGCTGAAGGCCTTTTTGGGACTGCGTTCCGTGGCGGAAGGGTAAAACTTGTTCAATACTCGATACCCTAAGAAGACAATCAGCGCCGCGCCAAAAGCCAGCGGCAAACTTACATCCGCTTTGACCAGCAGGTAGTAATGCAGAACTCCTGCAATTGCCGCCGGGAAAATCAGCTTATGCAGCCGATTCCACTTCCGCCCTCCCAACCGCTTCACCATCTTACTGGTTGAAGTCACGGCCAGCGGAACTATCAGCACAAAAGCAAACATACCTAAAAAGATAAATGGCCTTTTTAAGGTGTCTTCGGCGATTGCGCGAAAGGCAAATCCTTTGTCGAACCAGGTGTAGGCCAGCAAATGCAGGCATCCGTAAAAGAACGCATACAGCCCCATCATCTTTCGGAACTGAACCATCCACGGCAACCCCAAAACCTTTCGCAAAGGCGTGACCGCCAGCGTCAGCAGCAGAAAAACCAGCGTCAGCGTGCCTGTTGTGTGCAGCACAAATTCCTGCGGATTAGCCCCCAGCCGATGGTGATAGGCATCCCATGCCAGCAAGAAAACCGGCACTGCTGCATTCACGAAGACCGCGGTTTTGGCGAATTTGATGTCTGGCATAATGTTCAATAGTTCGCTTTCAAATCCATTCCCGAATACAAGCTGGCGACCTGATCGCCATAACCATTAAACATCAGAGTGTCGCGCAAGCCGAATTCGCCGATTCGGCGTTCAGTCGCTTGTGTCCACCGCGGATGCGAAACTTCAGGATTGACGTTCGAATAAAAGCCGTATTCGTCCGGCCCCACTTCGCTCCAGGTTGACGTTGGTTGATCTTTGACCAGCAAAATCTTGACGATGGATTTGATGCTTTTGAAGCCGTATTTCCACGGCACAACCAATCGCAGCGGAGCGCCGTTTTGCGGAGGCAACATTTTGCCGTAAAGCCCGGAAGCCAGCAGCGTTAGCGGATGCATGGCTTCATCCACACGCAATCCTTCCACGTATGGCCAAGGCAACACGTCGCGTCGTTGATTGGGCATTCGTTCCGGATCAAACAGGGTGATGAATTTGACGAAACGCGCTTCGCCCATTGGTTCGACTTGTTTCAGCAATTCCGCCAGTGGAAAGCCCATCCACGGAATGACCATTGACCAGGCTTCGACGCATCGAAAGCGATAAACGCGATCTTCCAATGGCGCAATTTTCAGAATGTCGTCCAGGTCAAACGTCTTCGGCTTGTGAACCATCCCGCCGACTTCCACCGTCCAAGGGCGAGTGACAAAGTTTCGGGCGCGAGGCGCGACATCCTGTTTGCTGGTCGAAAATTCGTAGAAGTTGTTGTAATTCGTGATGTCTGCGAAATCGGTAGACGGTTGGCCTTCGGGAGTGAGATAGCCGCCTTTTGCCTGAAGCCCAGCGAGGTCAGGTTTCTTTGCTTCGCGACCGGGAGTGTTCAGCGTTCTGTAAAGCAATCCCGTTGCTGTGGTTGTCGCCGCCAGAATGCCGCCGCGAATGAAGTTGCGGCGATTCCAGTACGTTTTTTCATCCGTTATTTCGCTGCTTTTTATATCTTCTGAATTTTTGATCAGCATTTTTCTCCCTCGTTTCGAACCAGCGACAGCTTCAGTCATTGCAACCACAATATGAATATCACACTTCGGAAATTTTATTCCCGCCGTCCCCTTGAACGCTTCTTCGTACTGCCGGGCTTCAAGCTATAATCCACGTTCGAAATTACGAATCAGCAAACACTGTAGATTTCATGCCATTGATTGAGGAAATACTGCAACAATCGGTCGCTGCTTTGAAAGCCAGCTTTCTGGACAGCAGCGAAGCATTGCCCAAAGGCTTGCTAGAAGCGCTGGAAAACGACCAACGGCAAGGAGCGCGTGCGTTGGCGATGAGGCTTCGTGCGCGGCAGTCTGAAAACCGGGCCGAAGGCCAGCGATTGCGCCATTTACTGAAATTTGAATCCGAGTTGTGGGATCAAGGGTTTGAAATGATTGCGGGTGTTGATGAAGCTGGAGTCGGCCCTCTGGCCGGACCAGTTGTCGCCGGAGCCGCAATTTTGCCGAGAAATTACAAGCTGCGTGAATTGAACGATTCCAAGAAGCTGGACGAAGCGACGCGAGACCAATTGGCGGAAAAGATCAAAACTGACGCTATCGCCTGGGCGGTTGGAATTGCAGAAGTTGATGAAATTGACCAACTGAACATTTACCGCGCTGGTTTGCTGGCCATGCGGCGCGCGGTCGAAGCGCTGCCAGTAACTCCGAATTTCCTGCTGGTGGACGCGCGCAAGATTCCCGACCTGACAGTTCCGCAACGCGGCATTGTGCGCGGCGATTCTTTGTCAGCCAGCATTGCGGCGGCCTCCATTCTGGCCAAAACCACGCGCGACGCGATGATGTTCGAACTTGACCGGCAATTTCCCGGCTACGGATTATCCGGTCATAAGGGTTATCCCACGCCGGAACATTTCGCGGCGTTGAAAAAACTAGGCGCTTCGCCAATTCATCGCCGCAGCTTTCGTCCTGTGCGTGAAGTGCTGGAGCTTGATCCCACGCAGGTTTCTTTGTTTGACTGAAATCATGGCAACGCCACAATCAAAACTGGTAACAGGTTCGCTGGCTGACCCGCGCGATTCAATTGGGTTCGTGCTTCGATTGGGACGCGCCTTGCACACGTACGGCTATCCGGCGCACAGGCTGGAAGAAGTGATGAGCCGAGCCGCCGACCGTTTGCGATTGACCGGACAGTTTTTTTCAACACCCACTTCGATCTTCGCTTCGTTCGGCAAACAGGAAGAGCAACAAACTTTCCTGATGCGCGTCACCCCGGGCGAAGTCAACCTGGGCAAATTGGCTGAACTCGATGATGTGACGACAGGCGTGTTGCGCGGAGCCGTCAGCGCGTCAGATGGCTCTGAAAAAATCGAACAAATTCTGGCGGCTCCGTCGCGTTATGGCAGCGTGCTGACGGTTGTCGCGTTCGGAATGGCTTCGGCAGCAGCCTCACGGTTTCTGGGCGGAGGACTGAAAGAAATCGGAATTTCGGCGCTGATCGGACTGATGATCGGCCTTCTTTCTATCTTTGTGGGAAAGTACCCCACCTGGAGCCGCGTGTTTGAACCGGTTGCGGCCTTTACGGCCTCCGCATTGGCAGCCGCTTTGAGCTTTGGCATCGGGCCTTATGCGGTTTCAAATGCTACGCTGGCGGGACTGATAATTCTGATGCCCGGTCTGACGCTGACGGCGGCAATGATCGAATTGTCTTCGCAGCATTTGTCTTCCGGCACTGCGCGGTTAAGCGGCGCGTTCGTCATTTTTATTGGAATGGGATTTGGCGTTGCCGTTGGCGACACGGTTTCCCAGGCGGTGTTTGGCAATCCACAAATTGCCCGCGCCGTGCAACTGCCCGGCTGGACAGAATTGATCGCGCTGGTGACGATGCCGCTGGCACTGACTGTTTTGCTGAAAGCGCATTGGCGAGACGCTGTTTGGATCGTCATTGCCGGCGCGTTGGCCGTCAGCGGAGCAAAGCTTGGCGCAAGTTTTCTGGGGCCGGAACTTGGCGTTTTTTTCGGCGCATTGACCGTGGGCATCGCCAGCAATTGGTATTCGCGTTTGCTGGATCATCCGGCGATCATCACGCAAGTTCCCGGTATTCTGTTACTGGTGCCCGGCAGCGTGGGCTTTCGCGGCTTGGCGGCGCTGCTCGACCGACAGATCGTTTCCGGTGTAGACACCACATTCAAAATGATTCTAACGGCGATGGCCCTGGTGGCTGGAACGCTAATCGCCAACATCGTGGTTCCATCGCGCAGAGAGCTTTGACAATCGAGTCAGTACCACGCGCGTTAGCAAGCGGGAAGCTTTGCAAATGACCCGTTTCTTCCCCGTGAAGCACTGACCCAAATCACAAGGAGAACTTCACCATGGCAAACAGAATAAATCATCAATGGCGACTGGCTGCTCGCCCGGAAGGGCTTTTCAAGGAAAGCGATTTTACCTGGACGGAAGAAGCCGTTCCCGAATTACAGGACGGCCAGATTCTGGTTCACAACCTTTATCTGTCGCTTGATCCGACAATGCGTGGATGGGCTTCGCGCGACACGTATTTGCCTGCGGTGCCAATCGGCGGCGTGATGCGCGGCGGAACCATCGGCGTTGTGGAAGAATCGCGCAATCCGAATTTCAAAGTCGGCGATCATGTTTCCGGTCTGCTCGGTTGGCAGGAATACGCAATCACGGACGGCAAAGGCGTCAACGCGCTGCCAAACCTTCCTGGCATTCCGCTGACAGCGCATTTCGGCTTGTTCGGTCATATTGGAATGACGGCATATTTCGGCTTGCTGGACATTGGCCAGCCAAAACCCGGCGAAACGTTGGTGGTGTCGGCTGCTGCCGGAGCGGTCGGCTCTCTGGTAGGCCAAATCGGCAAAATCAAAGGTTGCCGTGTCGTGGGCATTGCCGGAGCCGATGACAAATGCAAATGGCTGGTTGATGAACTCGGCTTTGACGCCGCGATCAATTACAAAACTGAAAACGTCGCGGCAGCGCTGAAAAAACACTGTCCGAACGGCATTGACATAGATTTCGAAAACGTAGGCGGAGAAATCATGGATGCCGTGTTGGCGCAGATCAATTTACGCGCGCGCATTGCGCTGTGTGGATTGATTTCAAGTTATAACGCGACGGAGCCAGTTCCGGGGCCTTATAACTTCGGCAACATTTTGGTGAAACGCGCCCGTGTCGAAGGCTTCATCGTGATGGATTATGCTCCGCGCGCAATGGAATGCATAACAGAACTGGGCAAATGGCTGATGGAAGGCAAGATCAAATATCGCCTTGACGAAGTTGACGGATTGAAAAATGCGCCGACGGCGGTGAATCGCCTGTTCGAAGGAGCCAACATCGGCAAGCTGGTGGTTAAAATCTGATGTTCATTGATTCGCACGCTCATCTGGATGTTCCGAATTATGACGCCGACCGCGCGGAAGTGATTGATCGCGCCCGCGCGGCTGGCGTCGAAGTGATGCTGGAAATTGCCGGCAGCGATGTCGGCAAAGGTTCGCTGGAACCGGGACTGCGGCTTGCTGAAGCGCATGAGTTCATTTACGCCGCCATCGGATTGCATCCGCACGAAGCCAGTTTATACAGTGATCAGCTTGAAAAAATCCTGCTGGATTGCAGTCACCACCCGAAGGTCATTGGCTGGGGTGAAATCGGGCTGGATTATCATTACGACAACAGTCCGCGAGACATGCAACGGCAGGTGTTTCAGCGCCAATTGGAACTGGCTTTAGAGCGGCGATTGCCCGCCATCATTCACACACGCGAAGCCGAAGAAGACACAATTTCGATTTTGCGCGAAGCCTGGTTTGAAAACGGCGGAGCGGAAATTGGCGGCATTATTCACTGTTTCACCAGCAGCCAAGCGCTGGCTGACGCAGCAGTTGAAATGGGATTTTACATTTCGTTTTCCGGCGTGCTGACGTTCAAAACGGCGGAAGAGCTTCGCGATGTTGCCAGGTCAGTGCCGATGGAACGTTTGTTGATTGAAACCGATTGCCCCTTTCTGGCACCGATTCCCTATCGGGGCAAACGCAATGAACCAGCGTTTGTTGTTGAAACAGCAAAAAAGTTGGCGGAGTTGAAACAGGCTTCGGTCGAAGAAATTGCACGCGTCACCAGCGGCAATTTTCGGCGGCTTTTCGGTTTGCAGTAAATTCCTCCATCTTGACCCATCATTGACAATAGATTTAGCAACGGGTTACAACTTTGTCCCTACCTTCTGCAGAGTCACAGGCATGACAAGCGTAAAAAGCGTGAACAAAGTCCGCCGCAGTTGTGAAGATTTCCCTTCCGGTAGTATCCGGTCCATTTGAATATAACTGCACGCAAAGGTGCTCTGACTAGGTTTGTGAATTATGGCGCAGCAAAATACATTCGACATCGTTTCCCAAA
>CAYLJQ010000109.1:0-13738 GCA_964383955.1 uncultured Heliomicrobium sp.
TGCTTGCCAGACACTAAGTCGCAGATATTTTATAGGGATTAGGGACTACTCTAGCGAGCGAACCTTAATGGGGATGATCCGGCTTTGGAAGGCTTTTTCAGTGCCTTACCGATGACGCAATTGAGATTATAATCGCGCATGGCAATCGTCAATATAGCTACTCACAATAATTTAGAAAAATAATCTGGAGTAACACAAAGCTACTTTAGCCTACGGCTTTGAATAGCCAGCACCTACCTCAACGTCAGACTCATCCTACTCCGCGGCATAATTCCGGCCACAAAAAGGCCCTGGCTTTCCATCAGAAAACCAGGGCAGGTGTGATCTTCGCGTCATCAGGATTTATGGAGCGAAATAACCAGACAGGTCAATCACCAGGTCCGTGGTTCCTGAAGCGTAAAGTTTGAAGGCGCCGTCAGGTCCCAGCCCGACAATGAAATGCCTGTTTGCCGTTTGGCCCGTGATAAAGTTCGAGGTCGCCACAAATGGACGCGTAACAACGTTGCTCGGCCACAAGGTCAAAAACCCGCCAATCGGATTCACCGTTGTCACATTCCCCAATACAGCGGCAGAGCCGGATGGAATCGGCTGGCCGGAACAGGTTCCCGTGGCTGGTTGTGAATACTCGACTCCCCCCGTAAAGGGCATTCCCGGCGTAAAACAGGCCACACCGCCAACACGCGAATCCAGCAGTCTGACCGGCGTTGTCAGGGAGTAAAACAAATATCCAGCGCCATTCACGTCTGAAGCTTCGGTGCTGTAATACCCCAGCACGTCAATGACCAGATCGGTCGTTTGCGTCGTGTAAATCTTGAACGCTCCATCAGTGCCCAAGCCAACCGTGAACGGTGTATTGACGACGCTGCTGGCCGTGTAATTGCCATTGGCAACCGTCGGCTGCATGACATCGCCTTGAAATAACGTGATGAAGCCTTGCGCCATCGGATTCACAACAGTCGCATTGCCAACCAGCGCTTGCGCCGCAGTGGGAATCGTTACGCTGTTGCACGTCACTCGTCCTTGCTGAGTTCGCGTGCTGCCACCGCCAAGCTGCGCGCCGGGCGTATCACAACCTGTTTCTCCAGCGCGCGTTTCCAACATGCGAATCGGGGTCGGCAGCGGGTGAAAATACAGCCCTCCCATTCCCGGAGGCGCGAAGTAACCGCTGACATCTACGACGACATCAGTTGTCGCCGAAGCGTAAATCTTGAAGGAACCATCCGGCCCCAGCCTGACGGTAAACACATTATTGACGATTTTGCCGGCGGCAAAATTTGAACTGGCCACAGTGGGTCTGCTGGCGTTGCTGGGATACAGCGTCACAAAACCTGTCGTTTCCGCAACCGGAGTAATGTTGCCAGTGATGGCAACCGCACTGGCAGGAATGGTTACGCTGTCGCAGGTTCGACGGGCAAGCTGCGTGCGATCGGTTCCGCCGGTAATTGGCGTTTCCGGTGCATCACATCCGGTTTGCCCCGCACGCGTGTCCAGCAAGCGAATCGGTTTTGGCAACGGATAAAACTGCAAGCCAGCGCTGATGGTCACGGAATACCCTTGTGACCCCGTGCATCCCAAACTGTCCGTCGCCTGAACCGTGAAATTGAATGTGCCCGGAGTCGTTGGCGTGCCCACCAGCGTGCCGGAAAGCAGTCCCACACCGGGCGGCAACGTGCCTGTAAAGGAAAACGTATAACCCGGCGTTCCACCAGACGCAGAAAGCGGCTGGGTGTAAAGCGCTCCCAGGTAACCGACAGGCAGCGTCGAAGGGGTGACCGTAATCGCAGTGCAACCGCTGGCCTGAGAAATGGGAAAATTCACGCCGCCAATCCCCAAAGATCCATTGCGCGCCGGGCCATTGTTGGTGGCCACGCTGTAATTGACCGTGCCGTTGCCTGTGCCGTTGTTGCCGCTGGTGATTTGAATCCAGGAAGGGTTGTTGGAAATTGCTGCCCAATCACAACCTGCACCGGTTGTGACGCTGACCGAGCCGGTGTTGGCTGGAGCAGTGTAATTTGCGCTGGTTGGATTCAGCGTGTAGTTGCACCCGCCAGCCGCATCTACCGCCGCTTTAATATCCAACCGTCCCCAGCCGTAAACATTGTTCGGGACGCCGCTGCTGCTGCAACTGGTCGAAGACACGTCCACCGCGGCTTGATTGAGCAAATCAATTGTTTGCTGAATCTGCCCCTTCAAAGCCGGACGCGCGGACCATAACAAAGCAATCGCTCCAGCAACGTGCGGCGTCGCCATCGAAGTCCCGCTTGAAAGCCCATAGCTGGTATTGCTGCTGTTTGTCGCCGAGCGAACGCTGACACCTGGCGCGGTGATTTCCGGTTTTAATCGGTTGCTGCTATCCGCAGTCGCAGGCCCGCGACTGCTGAAGCTGGCGATAGTTCCGGTGCTGGCGCTGATGGCTCCAACTGTGTACGAAGCGGCATAAAACGAAGGCGGATCACTGACCGTCGAACATGCCGAACCGCTATTCCCCGCTGCGACAACCATCATGATTCCGGCGGCGCGTTGGGCTTCAACCGCAGCTTGTAACGTTCCCGCGCTGCAACCTTCGGATGGCGGACAGCCCCAGGAATTGGCCGTGATGTCCGGGGCTTTGCTTGGATCGCCCTGCGCCGTAGTACCGCCAATCGGATACGGCGCCAAAAACCATTCCATGCATTCGATATAAGTCGCAGGAGTTCCATTGCCCTGATCCATGTTTCGGCAACCGATAAACTTGGCTCCAGGCGCAACGCCAACCTGATTGGCTCCGCCGTCGTCGCCCAGCACAGTTCCGACCGTGTGCGTGCCGTGCCCGTTGTCGTCGCAAGGCGCAGCAGTATTCGGCCCGCAACTGCCTCCGCCGCTGTGAACGCTGTCATGCCAGTTGTAATTATGATCGGCGGTTGTGCCGTTCCAGCCTCGGTAGTGGCTCTTCAGCGCATTGTGGTCCCAGCGAATGCCCGTATCGGCTCCGCCAATGACGATTCCTTGCCCGGTAAATCCCGTCGCCCAAACCTCTGGCGCGCGAATTGAACTCACGCCCAGTTCAATGGCTTCCGGAGCATTTTTGGAATGAAGTTTCCGAATGGCGGCGTTCAGTTCTTCTTCGGTCGGCTGTGCAGTCAGCTTGTTTTTGATTCGCGGATTGCCTTCAATGCGGGCGACATCCGGGCGCGAAGCCAGCATCTCTACCACGTCGCGTCCGCCTGTCACCAGAATTGCATTGACGATATAAAACTGATGATATTTCTTTTTGATGAACTTCAGCAGATCCACAATCGGAGCCTGACTGGTTTCAGCCTTCGCCAGCAACGCGTCCCGCACAAAACGTCCTTTTTCCTGCTTCTGCTCCAGATTCTGAGCCAGCGAAAAGTCCGCCTGATCTTCCAAAATCACCAGAAACTCAGCCTCTTTTCCGTCGGCGGTGTTGGTCATTACCCAATCGGCAACTTTGTTCTGCCAGGCAATTGCGGCGTTGGCTGACGGTTCCGCCAACCGAAAGCCAATCAAAATCGAAGCCACTGTCAGACAAATAAACAGCACAGCGGCCAACAGGGGAAAATAAGAACGACGCGTAAAAATCATTTAGTGCTCCGAGGGTTGTTGTGTGTGTATATGTATTTGTGTTGAACGCGCAGGCGCACAGATACATCGGATCAAATAAGTTGCGTCCGCCTGGGACCATTCCAGTGAAGAAGCCTTTGTATCTTTGCGCCCTTGCGTTGAAGGTCAATGTCAGGGCGCGAAATAGCCGGACAGGTCAATGACCAAATCGGTATTTGACGCAGCGTAGATTTTGAAAACGCCATCCGGGCCAAGCCCGGTGATGAAGTGGCGATTGGCAGTTTGTCCTGCCGTGAAATTGGATGTCGCCACAAACGGACGTGTAGCACCGCCTGGCCACAGGGTCAAAAATCCTCCAACGGGATTGACCGTCGTGACGTTGCCAACGACCGCCAGCGCAGAGGCGGCAACCGTTTGGCCGCCGCATGTGCCGCGCGCTTGTTGTGAGTATTCAACGCCTCCGGTAAACGGCGATCCGGGAGTAGAACATGCTGTGGCCATTGCGCGCGAATCCAGCAATCGAACCGGCGCTCCCAACGGGTAAAACAGCAATCCTGCTCCGTTCAGATCGCTGGCGTCCTGACTGTAATATCCCAGCACGTCCACGACAATGTTGGTGGATTGCGCTACGAAGATTTTGAAGGCCCCATCCACTCCAAGACCAACAGTAAACGGCGTGTTGATAATGTCGTTTCCGGCGTAATTGCCGCTGGACACAAACGGTTGCGAAACATTGCTGGGAAACAGCGTCAAATATCCTTGCGCAGCCGGTTGCACAACAGTTGCGTTGCCAACCAACGCCTGCGCCATGGCTGGAATCGTCACGTTGTCGCATGTCACGCGCCCCTGCTGCGTGCGAGTAAATCCGCCGTTGATTGGTGTTCCCGGAGTATCACAACCAGGTTGTCCCTGGCGTGTTTCCAGCAATCGGATTGGGTTCGGCAACGGATGAAAATACAACCCGCCAGCTCCCGGCGGCGCGTAGTACCCGGATACATCAATCACCACATCCGTCGTCGTAGAAACGTGAACCTTGAAGGAACCATCCGTCCCCAAGCCCACGGTAAAGACGTTGTTGACGATTTGATTGGCGACAAAATTCGAATTGGCGACAACCGGCAAGGTCGCGTTGCTAGGATAAAGCGTCAAAAATCCCTGGCTGGTGGGAATCGGCGTCACATTGCCAGTAATGGCCAGCGCATTGGAAGGAATTGTCACGCTGCCGCAGGTTCGCCGCGCAAGCTGTGTGCGATCAAGCCCCGGCGTAATTGGCGCTCCCGGCGTATCACAGCCAGCTTGCCCTGTTCGTGTGTCTAACAACCGGATCGGCTGTGGCAACGGATAAAACATCAATCCGCCTCCACTGAAAGTTGCCGTGTAAGTCGTGTCAACCGCTGGCGTTGAAATGGTATGCGTTGCCGCTCCGCCGTCTGACCAGTTGTTGAACGTGTACGTCGTTGCGCCTACGGTTTGCGGAGACACCACGCCGATGCTGCGTTCAATGCCAACAACGGATGTGAACGAATGCGGCGCAATTACAGGCTGGCCATCCAGCGTCAACTGCAATCCTGCCGGACTGGAATCCAGCGTTAGATTCACCACTCTTGGATTGATGTCGCGAAACACCGAATGCTGCAATCCGCCTGCGTCTGTGACGGTCAGATGAATTCGGTACCAGACATTGGTCGCTGTTTCGCCCGAAGTCGGAATGACAAAAGAGCCGCTGGTGACTCCGCTGAACGGCGCAATGAATGGATGACTATGTGTGTCGTGATGAAAATCCACCTGCCAGGTAAAAGCACTGGCCGGCAGAGTGCCCTGGTTCGGATCAGTTCCGGTTCCGGCGTAATTGATCGTCTGGCCACCGCTGTACAGCGTTCCGGCGGTCGGTTGGGTAATCGTCGCCATCGGAGGCTGATTCATCGTGACGGTCAGGGTAGCGGCGTTGCTGGTATCATCGCCAAACGAATTACTGACAAAACACGTGAACAACGCTCCGCTGTCGGCAAGCGTTGTTGGCGGCGTGGTGTAACTGCTGGAGTTCGCTCCGCCAATGTCCATGTTGTTTTTTCGCCATTGATAACTGAGCGGCGCGGTTCCCGAAGCAGATACTGTGAACGTCGCCGTCTGGCCTTCGCCCACGGTTTGATTTGCTGGTTCCTGAGTGATCGTCGGGGCCTGATTGGCGGTGTACTGAATCCGCCAAAGCTGGCCACCACCGCCGCGTTGCAGGTAATACAAACTGCCATCGCTGGCAACTTGCAAGTCCACAGGCGAAGACAGGCCCGTGGCAAAGTTGGTCGCTGCGCCCACGCTTGGCGGTGAAGCCGGATCAATGGTTTTGATCCAGCCTGCGCAAAAATCCGCCAGGAAGTATTTGCCAGCGTACTGTGGCGGAAACGTCGCATTTGCCGGGTTATAAAACGTGCCGCCTGTAATCGCGCAGGTACTGGCATCATTCGAATACCAGTAAATCGGATCACGGAAGTTTGGATTGGTTGGACTGCATGGGCTTTCGCAATTGGGCCAGCCGTAATTCGATCCGGCAATGCCGTCGTTGACTTCTTCCCAGGTCACTTGCCCGACATCGTTGATGAACATTCGCCCTGAACCCGGTTGGAAATTGAAGGTGAACGGGTTCCGCAATCCCAACGCCCAGATAGACCGGTTGTTGCCTGTCGCTGTGCCGAAGAAAGGATTGTCGCTGGGAATCGTGCCGTCGGAATTGTAGCGGAGCATTTTGCCCAACCGGTTGCTGAGCGTTTGCGAATTGGACGAAGTCGCGTTGTCGCCAACCGCCGCGTATAGCTTTCCATCCGGTCCGAAATGCAGCGCTCCGCCATTGTGATTGGTCGCGCCGGTCAGGTTGTCCAAATCCACCAGAATCACTTCGCTGCCCGCAAGGGCGACGTTGCCATTGGCCGTGAAGCGGCTGATGCGATTGTGAATCGGAGATGTGGAAGTCGTGTAATAGACGTAAATGAAATTGTTCGCGGCAAAATTTGGATCGAACGCCACGCCCAACAATCCGCGTTCGCCCGAAGAATTGACTGAAAGAGTCACAAACGGAGTGCCCAACAACGTCCCGCCCTGCACCACGCGCAAACTGCCGCCTTGCTGACAAATAAAGATTCTTCCGTCCGGCGCAATGGCAAACGCCGTTGGACTGGACACACCATTGGCAATCAACGTTTCGGCAAAGCCGCTGGGCAGTGTGGCCGCAGAAACGGCACGCTCCGGCCAGCCGGTAAACCAACCGGAAACGAAAGCGGTCAAAATACAAGCAATCAAAATTGTCAGAAAAATGGGGATGCGAAAGAAGGAAAATAACCCTCGATTACGTGAACTGTGGGAATGCGCGGTTGCAGTGCTGCCAGATTTACCAATCATAAACTTCTCCGAGCCGTATCAGCGGTTCAAAAAGCGCACGCCAGAAATCTATCTGGCGATCAAGTTAGATCGAGGAGATTGATGAGGTTGCAGTTGGGGACGTTTACTATTTATCTGCGGTTTGGTTTAACGAAAGCTACTTTCTTCGCTGGACTTGTTCTTGTCAAGATGGGTTTGCCGCAAAAGGCAGGCTTTTAATTTGTCATCGGCTTTTATCCTGCAAGTCCTGCCAACTCAATCCGAAACGAGCCAGAAACTTCCTCAGCCGGTCAGCATCATTTGCCGTTTTCTTCTTTTCGCGCGAAGTGCCAAACAGCTTCCGCCCGGCATCCGACAGCGTTGCCGATTCGCGGCAGATTTTCAGAACGCAGGTCAGTTGCAACCGATCAAACAGATCAATCGCTTCCAGCTTGTCAGCGTCAAGCAAAACTTCCAGCAATCTGTTTTCGTTCACTTCCGGCTGCGCCCACATTTCGCGTAGCCGTTCGATCTCTTCGGCGACGACTTCATTTGAAATTCTGCCGCCCGGAGCTAGCGTAGCCATGCGCGTTATCGAACCGTTCAGGTCGCGGAAATTTCCCTGCCAATGCGCTTCTCCAGAAATGGCGAATTTCAGAAACTTCGCGCGAGCTTCTCGGCTGAACGTCACGCGTGTGCCGTGTCGTGCGGCGTACTCTTCCAGCTCGAATTCCAAATTCGGTTCAATGTCTTCGGAGCGATCTTTCAAACTGGGCAACCGGAACGTCCACAGGTTGATTCGCGCCAGCAAATCGTCGCGGAATCTTCCTTCCCTCACCATCAGCGACAGGTCGCGGTTCGTCCCGGCAATCAACTGAAACTCACTTTTGACTTCTTTGTCGCCGCCCAGCGGCATAAAGACTTTTTCTTCCAGCGCGCGCAGCAGCATCGTTTGTTCGTCAATTCCCAGTTCGCCGATTTCATCCAGAAACAACAATCCGTGATTGGCCGCGCGCAACAGGCCTGGACGGTCTTTCAATGCTCCGGTGAACGCGCCTTTGACGTGGCCGAACAGCGCGGACATCGCCGCGTCTCCACGAATCGTGGCGCAATTGATTTCGACGAAATCACCAGTGATCTGATGCCGTTCGCGTTTGAGCTGATACACGCGCTTTGCCAACCTGGACTTCCCCGCTCCGGTTGGTCCCATCAGCAAAATCGGGTTGCGCGATCGAATGGCGACTTCTTCTATACGGTCAATCAGTTTGTTGAATTGTTTGTTTTTGGTGGCGATGCCGGATTTCAAAAAGGTCAGGCTCTGTTCGCGATGCTTGGCAAACCGCGAAGCCAGCCGGTCGTATTTCGACAAATCCAGATCAATCACGCGATACCAGCCGATGACTTCGCGTTCGCGCGAATCCACTTTGACCGACTGAATCAGCTTGCCGGGAAAATGCCGCGCTTCGGTCAGCAGAAACAGGCAAATACGATGCATGTGTGTGCCGGTGGTGATGTGAACCAGAACTTCTTCGCGCGCAGCGTCGAACTTTCGGCTGAGCGCAAAATCCAGCAACGCCCCATAAGTTTCTTCCAGTTCCCACGGATCGTTGAATTCAACCTGCGTCAGACGCACGTCTGTTTCCGGCGAAACCGCGCGGATGTCCGCAGCCGTCAATTGCGCCAGCTTTTCATGCCGTCCCTGGTAAATCAGTTCGTAACGGCCGACGACCAGATCATCCTGCTGGCACAACGACACCGAAGGACGCCAATGATCCCAACGTTCAGGACCATCGCCCTTGTTGTCGTTGTCCACGCCAAGCATTCCTATGACGACGATGTCTTTCTGAGGCATAGAATAAAATCTAACTCCTTAGCGATTTGAATAATAAATCTTCGCCAGCCGAACCTCCAAGCCTAGTCGCCCAAAACTACGTTGCCGGTAAATTCTCTTGCGAATCAATCACTTGCCAACTATTCGAAACGCTTTTCAGATTTCCCCGCCGCTTTGGAACACTTCGTGCCAAATCATTTTCTGTCGAAAGACAAAACGAAGTTTCAGTAGCCCGATCGTCAGCAGAATTCAGGGATGCATTTGGCTTACGCGCGGGCTACTGACTCCAGGAGGAACAATGGCAAACAAGAATCTTTTTAAAAGCATCGCCGGAAAACTTCTGCCGAAAACTGACGCCGTCAACGAAGCGGGCGGACGCGCCTACAAGCTGTCCCCGAAAGCTGCGCTGGCCCAGTACGGCGTCACGGGTTGTTTGAATGGCACCTTTTATGCTGACGCTGAAACGCAGTTGTCGAAAGTCATCGAGCTTTGCCAGAACGTTGACGCCGAGTTCATTGCCAAGCTGGCAATTTACGCTCGCGAACGCGGCCACATGAAAGATATGCCAGCACTGCTGTGCGCGGTGCTGGCGGTCAAAGACGTTGCGATGCTGAAAGCCGTGTTCCCCCGCGTGATGGATAACGGCAAGATGCTGCGCAATTTCGTGCAGATGATTCGGTCGGGCGCGGTTGGCCGCAAATCGCTCGGAACCGCCCCGAAACGTCTGATCAACGAATGGCTGGCAGCGCGTTCGGATGAAGCCATCTTCAAAGATTCGGTGGGCCAAGCGCCTTCGCTGGCCGACATCGTGAAGATGATTCACCCGAAACCGGCCAGCGAAAGCCGCGCAGCATTGTACGGTTATTTCATCGGACGCGATTTCAATGCTGACGCTCTGCCCGCGCTGGTTCGCCAGTTCGAGCAGTTCAAGGCGGGCGAAACGCTGGACGTGCCGAAAGTTCCGTTTCAGATGTTGACCAGTTTGCCGCTGGCCGCGAAAGACTGGACGGCAATTGCCCGCAACGCTCCGTGGCAAATGACGCGCATGAACCTGAACACCTTCGCTCGCCACGGAGTTTTCGAACAAGCCGGTTTGCCGGAACTGATCGCCAACCGGCTGCGCGACGAAGAAGCGATCAAAAAAGCTCGCGTCTTCCCGTATCAGTTGATGTCGGCATTTACCCAAACGGACCACCAGATTCCGGGCAGCGTGCGCGATGCCTTGCAGGATGCGATGGAAATCGCCATCGCCAATGTGCCGAAAATTCAGGGCAAGGTTTATGTCTTCCCGGATATTTCCGGCTCGATGCATTCGCCTGCAACCGGTTACCGCAAAGGCGCAACCAGCAAAGTTCGTTGCATTGATGTAGCAGCATTGGTCGCGGCGGCAATCGTTCGACGCAACCCAAACGCTGAAGTCATCCCTTTCGAGAGCAAGGCGATTGAAATCCGTCTGAACGCTCGCGACACGGTGATGACCAACGCCGAAAAGCTGGCCAGTCTGCCCTGCGGTGGAACCAATTGCAGCGCTCCGTTGGCTCTGCTGAACCAACGCCAGGCAAAAGGCGATCTAGTTATCTACGTTTCGGACAACGAATCGTGGGTGGATTCGCCGCATTACGGAATGTATGGCGGAAGCGCCACTAAAACGATGAAGCAGTGGGTCGAGTTCAAACAACGCAGCCCGAAAGCACGAATGGTCTGTATTGACATTCAACCGTACGCCACGACCCAGGTACAGGAGCGTGAAGACATCCTGAACATCGGCGGTTTTTCGGACCAGGTTTTCGACCTGATCGCAGAATTCGCTGCCGGTCGCCTGAGCGCCGATCACTGGATCGGCGTCATCGAAGCCGTGACGTTGTAACCGCTGGGTACGCGAGCGTCCTCGCTCGCCATAAAAAAGCGCGAAGCTTCATTTGCCCAGCCTTATTTTTCAGTTATCAGCGGCCAGCACTCAGCCCTTCGCTGTTCTGCCAACCGCTGGCCGTTGATGACTGAGACTTTGAAAGTTTGGATTTATGGACATTGAGTTATTGCGAAAACATTTTGGAGAGATCGGCGGGCGCGTCAAAGTCAGAAACGTTATACCTGACCGCTGGAGACGTCTGCAAAACCTCTCAGGGATAGACATTAGCGAAGATGACCGCGGCGAATTTTTCGACATTCGTGTGGACGTTTCGGAACCAGCCGATTACCGCGTGATTGATCTGAACACCGAACAGCGCCATCTGTTATTGCTGTCGGAGCCGAAGAAATGGAAGTTCTTGTGCGGGTTTGATGAACGCCACTGGTTTGTTTGCGGTGTGCCCGGCGAAGGCGTGTCCAATGTGCGCAAAGCGATGGAGGCATTGCAGCCGCCGGAAGTTCGCGAAGCCGTTCAGCGCCACGTTAAACGCGCCAAGAATCGGTTGCGACGCCACAACGAAGCCTTCGTCAGACAAGGCGAATGGTTTTTCGTTCCTGCGCCGGAGTTGAAAGTGAGCGGATTTGTCATTCAACACAACGAACCGCTCAGCCGTGGCGCAGGCAGCAAACCGCACATGTGTCAGGAGTTATACCGTACCTCTGGCGAAACCGTCATGGTTTGCGAGCGGTATCCAAGCGGGATTACCCCGGACGAGCTTTGGCGGATGGTGGACGAAAATCCCAAAGTCAGAAGCTGGGGTTGGCGTCGAATGACGCGCAATGCGGTTGTCTACGTTCGTGGCCGCATCTGGCACAAAGACCACAAAACGGTTGTGCTGGATGGTTGGCATCGCGTGCTGATGAACACCGAAGGGACAGCTCCGGGCAGAGAATCCATTGTCTTTTTGGATTGAGCGAAAAGATAAACTTCGGGCCGAATGCCGCCGGGATTACATCTGATCCGTATCTCGGCAACTCCTTGTCGGCCTGGCTTAATGGCAGTTCTTTGAAATGTAAGTTGGCGAATGCCGGCGCTGGGTACGCACGCGTCCTCGCGTGCGGTCTCGGCAAAAGGCCTAGTCCCAAGAAATTGGCTTCTTTCCAAGCTCGCAGGCGAGGACGCCTGCGTACCCAATCGTGACGAATGCTGAAGGAACTACATGGTAGAGCGTCAGCCGAAAGGCTGAAGGTCGCGGATTCAAATTCCGCCGATGCTTGCCGCAAGGCAATCATCGTAGCTCAGAAAAAAACGTTTCTTCGATCTTGTCGTCACATTCCCGTTTTGCGACGAATGCCGATGGAACTACATCCTACACACGATCGAGGTTCCCGGGTTCGACTCCCGGGCGGTCCCACCACAAAACCTTATGGGACCGTAGCTCAAGGGACAGAGCGCGTGTTTCATCATTTTAGTCGTCGCAAAATTTTCATAGCGTCCTCAGCCAAAAGGATCGTTGTTATTTATCGGCGCGAATGCAGTCGGAACTACATGGGTCGCGAGTTCGAGCCTCGCCCGCTGGCGTCACTAACGCCGCGGTAGCTCAGTGGGTAGAGCAATGCGTTTCGGCGCTCCCTTGTCGCGCTGATCTTTTTTGTAAGCCGTGCGGCTTACGGTTGTTATGAACCGAACGGCAATTCAACAGATTGCCGCAAACCTGGAGGTGGTTATGGCCAGACGAAAACAAATTGACGAAGAGTGCTTTCAACGAACCCACGAGCAAACGGCGTAAAGGGTATCCATCCGAAACGCATGTCAAACGAGGCCGCCGCGAAGTTCACGGCGACAAAGAATTGATTGAAAAGCTCGGACGCAACGACCTGTGCCCCTGCGATTCTGGTCGCCGGTTTCAAGAACTGCTGCCTGCGCAGCAAACGATACGACGGTTCCGAGCGCGACCATTACTTTTAGGGAATGAAGGCAAGCAGTTTGTGGCTTTTGTCGAGCATGTTTTGCGGCTTCGCCGCCCGATGTGCGGCAAGTCTCTGACTTGCCGGGGAAGCTTGTTTTCACTTTGGGGCTTCGCCCCGAATGGCTGGGGCATAGCCCCGAAAGAAATTACATTGCTTGCCGGAAGGCCACAGGCCTTCCGCACATCGGACGGCAGAGCCGCAGAAAAGATCATGGTTTCCGTCGTTTAGCGACTGCTGAATTTAGCCCGGCTTTTCAAAGCCGGGTTGGCAAACAAATGATGCTCTCGTCGCGTAGTGACGACTGAGTTAACGGTAAATTCAAGCGTCACTACGCGACGCGGTGGATTGCTGACAGCCTACCCGGCTTTGAAAAGCCGGGCTAAACTCAACTGCCGCTCTGCGGCAAAGAGAAATCCGCTCGCGTAGCCGAAAAGGAAGAGGCCCACCGAAAACAGATGCGGTGGCCACGGACAGAGGTTGAGGTAGAACCTATAGCGACCTTGGGCAACCTGGGTGAGGATAAACAAGCAAGGGAATCGCGTTTTCCAAACTGTCCGTCTGGTGAACAGCCGGATGTCGGTTCGAATCCGACTGCGAATATCAAAATAGGAAGGCGACAGCCGAAGGAGGAAATATGCCAAGCCATTTGTCAGACATTGGGTTTGACCTTAACACCGAGGAAGAGTTCACCCAGCTTGCATACCAAGTTTATGAACGAGGCGAACGGCTCAGAGTAAAGCAAGGAGTTTATCTACGCTGGTCGCCAGGCGAAGGTGTGGAACTTTGGGGACAACTTGATCGCGAGGAGAACCTAATTGGATTGAATCCTCATTTTGCTGGAGCAACTGTAACAAGTGTTGGTCTGACAGCGAAGCTTGAGCGTAGTGAATCTATCTTGGATGGAGCTTTTCACGGCTGGGCCGACCCGAGCGGAGACGATGTAGAGTCCGGTTGTTATCCATTTGTTTTTGATGCGCCGGATTTTCGGCTGTGCGATTCAGTAAAGTTGCCAAGTATCGTCGGAGTGCAGATCGCTGCGTTTGCCCATGAATTATCGGCATTTGACAGTGAGGAAGCTTATAACGCTTCTCAATCTGAAGGGCCAAAGTTCGCGGCGGAATCGTTTATTCCGTCTGGCTTGTTTGCACCGGGTATGGAGTCGGTCGAACCACCACAAGC
>CAYLJQ010000110.1:0-13706 GCA_964383955.1 uncultured Heliomicrobium sp.
CTTTCCGAACAACTTCAGCACGCCGGATTCAAGGTCGAACTTTGCAACGATGCAGAGCAGGGTGTGGTGCGCGCACTAGCGGGCGAACCAGCCCTGACAATCGTGGCCATTGTTTCGCCCGTCAGAAGCGGCCTGGAAGTGTTGCGGCAAATTCGCCAGCGTTCGTTGCAGCCGGTCATTTTACTGGCCAGCGGCAGCAGCAGCGGGGCGGAGCGAGTTCTGTCCTTTGAACTCGGCGCAGATGATTACCTGGAACAACCCTGCTTATTCGAAGAGCTGACCGCCCGCATCCGCGCCATATTACGGCGCAGTAGCAGCGGGATCAGCGCCTTTGGTCATTTGCTGAAGGTCAATGACCTGGAACTGGACAAACTGAAACGAACAGTCCGGCAGGACGGCGAAGAAATCCTGCTGACCAATTCCGAATTCGATTTGCTGGAACTGTTGATGAAACGAGCCGGACAGCCCATTTCACGCGAAGAAGTTGCGCAAACGATTTTCGGGCGACAACTGAATTTGAACGACCGCAGCATTGATGTCCATATCAGCAATCTGCGAAAAAAACTCGGCGCCAGCCGCATCAAAGCGATTCGCGGCGTCGGCTATTCCTTCACGATTTCATAACTGAAAGCAGTACTCCCTATGGAACAACTATCCCTAAAGCAATCTGAAGCATCTTTTTTTATCGGCCCTACGCGCAGCTATACAACTTCACAGTACGATGATGATCTGGCGGTTTTCGCTTCCACTGGCTGTGAAGCTTCGTTCGCGGAATTGCTGGCTCGCCATCGCCGCATGGTGACGCAGGTCGTCCGCCGTTATTTCGAGCGACAGGACGAAGTCGAAGAACTGGTGCAAATCACATTTATCGAAGCCTGGGTCGCCATCGGTTCCTATCACGGACGCGGCCCGCATTCGTTTGCAGCCTGGCTGGCCAGAATCGCAGTCACTTCCTGCTTCGACGAACTGCGGCGAAGACGGCGGCGGCGCGAAGACATCATCAGTCAACTGGGCGAAGAAGATGATGAATCTTCTTTTGAATGGCTGGCCGCGCAATTTGCCAGCGACCGCATTGAACACAGCGCCATCAACCGCAATCTGGCGGGAAAGCTAATGATGCTGCTGGAACCCAATGACCGGCTGGCGTTTGTTATGCTGAAAGCCCAGGACTTTTCCATTGCCGAAATCGCTCATTTGATCGGCTGGTCGGAAACCAAGGTAAAAATGCGAATTCACCGCGCAAAATCCATTTTGCAGCGCAAAGCGAAACGGCTGACCTGAGCCTGGGTACGCATCGCTCCCAGCGTGCGGGCCTGGCAAAAGACCCGGTGGAATCCACCAAGCGCTCCTGAGCACGCCCGCACGCGGGAAGCGACGCGCTCCGAACGTCAGCGAAAATTCCTGTTTGGCATCGAACCCCGCCCTGCGGTTCTTTCTCGCAACGGCTTTAACCGTCGCGCTCGATCCCCAGACAATTCTTCTTCGGTCACGCTTTCCTGAAACTCAATTGTTGCGCCGGTCTGGCTGCTGAAAGTTTCGCTATTGACTGTTGCCTGAACAACAATGTCTTTTTCTTTCCCGGCAATGTCTTCCGCCAGTTCCACGGTCAAAGAAATTTCGATCCGATCCACGCCCGGCAAACCCGGTTCCGCCCCGGCATAGCTGGGAATCAAGTCCGTGCCGTCAAAGGTCGCTTTGACGCCGGTGGCAAATCGCCAGCCGGTTCCGGTCAAGACCAGAATTCTCTTTTCATTTTCAGCGCTGACAGCGCAGGGCGGCGGGGAATACTCGATTGCGCCACTTGCCAGAATCAATCCGCAGCGAGCCGTCACCTTGCCGTCGCCATCTTCGGTTTGTGTGAACACGCCCGGCGCGGCGTCTTTGACGGATTGGCGCGTGTTGAAAATCTTTCCATTCGCTTGCACCTGCACCAAGGCTCCGTCATTGGCTTCAATGCTTGCAGGCACGATAAAGCGAACTTCTTCCGGCGCAACGCGCAGGATGCGCGCGGCAACGCCAGCAACTTTGACCGTCACGCCGCCCAATTCAAACGGCGGATCGGTGCGCGATGCTTCAAGAGTTTGCTGGCTGAAAACATCCGTTTCATCATCGTCGTTCTGCACCAGCGCGTATGCAATCGAACCGCGCGCGACAGGGCCGCTTTCCTGGCTGGCCCCATTGATGACGGACAAATTCTGCTGGAAACCCGCGAAGTCTGTGGTGACTTCTTCCTGGCTGGTCACCGATTCGGAATTGCTGGTCAGCAACACCATTGTTTCGACGTTGACGCGGTTCGCCAAATCTTCATCAAGAGAAACAACGATTTGATCCAGCCCCAGATGCTCCCTGCCCTCGTCATCCACATAAGGCCCGGATGAACTTGGCGCAACTTCAACTTCGTCTTCTTCGATGTCGTTGAGCTTGAAGCGGAACCGCACGCGAATGTCCGCACCAAAACGCCAGCCCGTGCCATACAGCACAATCGAGTTGGGTGCGCCTTGATAGCCAATCGGGCATGGAAGTGCCGCGTATTCGATTTCCTTGCCGCTGTCGGAAGTTCGCATGCATTTGGCGTTGGCCTGTCCCTTGCCGTCGTGGCGAACGGCATAAACGCCCGGCGCGGCGTCGCGAATGTCCGCCGTGGTTCTGGAAATGACGCCGTTGTTATTGATGATGACCAGCACGTCGTCATCCGCCGCCAGCCCCGTTGGCAGCACGAAATTGACCTGGCCGGAAGAAACGGAAATCAACCGGGCCGCAATTCCTGACAGGGAATCTCCAACCGTGACACTGACGCCGCTGAGTTCATACGGATAATTGTCAAAGTCCAGAGATTCGCCCGGCGTGTTTGCCAGTTCCGAACCGAAAGCCGCCACAATCGAACCGCGCGCCACCGCCGTCCGGTCAAAGCTAGCGGCATTGGCCAGCACTGGCTCCGTCGAATTTTCCCGAATCGCGGGACGCAACACGGCCTGAAAAACTTCAGCGGTGGAGTTGAACTGACTGGCGAGCAGGTTGCCGTCATTTGAAAACGCGATTGCTTCGCTGCCATCGCTGACGAACGGAGCGAATAAAATCTGCCGCTGATCGGGCGTGGTAGTGGAAACTTCCGTTTGCGTCACCAGAAAGAACTTCGGGCTGGTTTCAGTCGAACCCGCAATTTCGTAGCGGAAGATTTCGCGGCTGTTGTTGAAGTTTCCGGCAGTGTCGTTGAGCACGGGCAGATTCAGCTTTGAACTGAAGACCACGAACGTCCCCGCGCCATTCACGCTGGGGAAGTAGTTGTAATCGCTCAGGTCGCGCTGGCCGACATCCTGGGTGGTGATTTGCGTGAAGGCTTTGGTCGTGGCGTTGTACAGGAAGACATCGCGAATCCGTTCGCCGGTTTTCGTCGGCGCAACGCCGCCCGCCGATTCAAACACCAGCAGCGAACCGTCGTCGCTCAAGTGCTTGGAAAATCGGCTGAGCACATTGACCGCGCCGTCTTCCGGCACTTCGGCCTGTTCCGTCGTGTTGGTAACCTGTGCCACCTGATTGATCGGATCGCCAACTTTGTACAGATAAATTTCTCCGTTCAGATCGGCATTGTTGACGGCGGCGCTGCCGCTGAAGTTATAGCCGGAAAGGAACGCCAGTGTCTTTCCGTCACCACTGAGGAACGGGTTGCTGATGAATCCCTTCGCTTCGAAATCCTTGATGCCTTCGTCAATGCGTTTGTGCGTGACCTGCGTGTATTTCCTGTTGTTTACTTCATACAGGTAAATCTGTGCGTTTTTGTCTTGGTTCTGCGCTGAAAATTGCAGCACGCCGCGCAGTTTGAACAGGCTTCGCGTGGAAACGAAGGCGATGACCGAACCGTCAAAATTGATCGTTGGCGTGTTGTTGTCGAAGCTGTCTTTGATGCCGTCGGTTTCGGTGATGCGCTGAATGGTGGCGGCGGTTGCGCCGCGCGGCAGCGTCGCCAGATAGATTTCCGCATTGCCGTCGGCATTGGAAACATCGGTGAGCTGGGCGCTGGTCGAAGCGAACACGATGCGCGTGCCGTCGCCGCTGATGGCCGGCACGGCGTTCAGCGCGGTGGCCTGCCCCGGCGGACAGCCTCCGGGACAGTTCCGCCCGCTCAGCGTCTGCCCCGTAGTTCCGCCAGTGCTGGATTGCGTGCCGGTTTTGGTCACCTGAATGATCTTTCGCAGGTCGGTGTCGTACACGAAGATTTCGTTGTTGCCATCCTTATTTTCGCCCGTGAAATCATTCGGCGATTCAAAGACGATGCGCTTGCCGTCATTGCTCACACCGCGCACGAACGCGCCGTTTGAGTTCGTCGTGTTGGTGATCGGAATAATCGAAGTTTGTTGCGCCAGCGTGTAGCTGGGAATCATTGCAAAAAGGGCAAAGAACAACTTCACTGCTCTGTTCATTCAGTAACACTCCAAATAATCAAGATTGCGTATGCGGAAAAACGGCACGGGGCGAAACCCGAAGTTCGCCAAACCGTGCCAAGCAAGTCACTGCTTCTATATTCTGATAAGCGTTTCAGCCCGCGTTTCGGTTGGTAATGATTTGTCAGTTATTGCTTACAATTCTTAACAAACCTCAACCGCCTTTCAGTCGCCTTTCTCATCAGAACCAAGTTTCGATGTATTCAAGCCCTGCTCAATGCACGGGCTACCAACTCAACTCAAAGTGCGTTGAACAAGAGAGGAAAGAGTCATGTATCTTTTTCAGCAAACGAATCCGCCGGGCGGCCTTCGCCGTCTGGTCACTGCATTCGTCACTCTGCTTCTGGCCAGTCTGCTTTCTGCCGCCGCTGTGGCGCAGACCGAAACCGGACAAGTTACAGGCAAGGTGATGGATCCAACCGGAAACGCCGTCGCGGGCGCGACGATCAACATCAAATCGCTGGAGCGCGCCAGCGAACGCAACTCCACCACCAACAGCGTGGGCATTTACGCGCTGCCGAATCTGCAACCCGGCGCGTACGAAATCACCATCAGGGCCAAAGGCTTCGCTGTTTCGGCGCAAAAACTGACGGTGACAGTGGGTTCGCGTAACACGTTGAATTTTGGATTGGAAGTTGCGGCGGCCAATGCGCCGCCCGATCCGAAATATGTGGTCGAAGCCTCGGACCTGTCCGTGGACATTTCAACGCAAACGGTTTCCACCGTCATCACGCAAAAACAGATTCGGGATTTGCCTTCGCTGACGCGCAATCCCTATGACTTCGTGGCCTTGTCGGGCAACGTTTCTCCGGGCGATCCCACACGGCGCGGCGCGGGATTGGCGATCAACGGGCAGCGCGCGGCCAGCATCAACTTTCTGCAAGACGGCGCAGTCAATAACAATCAGTTTTCCAGCCAGATCGGCCAGCGCGCGCCGCTGGAATCGGTGCAGGAATTCCGCGTCATTTCCGGCGGATTGTCTTCGGAATACGGACGCGCTTCGGGCGGCGTGGTCAACGTCGTAACCAAATCCGGCACCAATCAATTTCACGGCACGGCATTCGGCTTCAATCGCGTTTCGGCGCTTTCCTCGAACAGCTTCGACAACAACGCGAACGCGCTGGACAAGGGCGTTTTCACGCGCAACCAATATGGATATTCCATCGGCGGGCCGGCCATCAAAGACAAACTCCTGTTTTTCAACAGCAGCGAATGGACAAAGGTGCGCAGTTCGACGCCGGTCATCAACATCGTTCCATCGTCGGCGCTGATTGCAGCTTCATCTGAAGCGACGCGGAATTACTTCGGGCAATTTGGCCTGAGCACCAGCTTGCCCGCAGACAACGACGACAACGCCAGCAAGCTTTACACGAAAGCCGAAATTGCCAACCTGTTTCCGATCATCAAAGGAGGCGCGTTCGACAAGATCAAATCCGACACCATTGTTTTTGGACAGGTGGAAAACCGGATTGCAGCGGATGCCGGTGGCGGCGACCCGCAAAATGCTTTTCAGTCCGTGACGCGGCTGGATTACAACTACAGCAACAAGGAAACGCTCACCCTGCGTTACGGCACAGACCGGCAAACGCTGTTTGACGGAACCAATAGTTCCAGCCCGTACGGTGGATTCAACACCGGCACACAGTTGCAAAACGACAATCTGTCGCTGTCGCTGACCCAGGCGCATTCTTCGCGGCTGATCACGCAAACGCGGCTGGCCGTGAACCGGCTGGAATACAACCAGCCGCTGGGCAGCGCAGGTTCGGTTCCAGGCTTGTATTTCTTCGGCAATTCGACGCCGACGATTGAAGGTTATGAAATCGCGCTGCCGGGATATTCGGCCAATCGCAGCGCGGCGATTCCTTTTGGCGGGCCGCAAAATCAGTTTCAAGCGTATCAGGATGGAACCTACCTGCGCGGCAAACACGAAATTCGCTTTGGCGGTTTGTACAGCTACACGCAGGACAATCGCACCTACGGCGCGTTGCAGAACTCGACGCAGATTCTGGGCAACACCAACAACTTCGGACAGGCGCTGGACAATCTGGTCAAAGGCAAACTCTACAGCTTCACCGGCTCGATTGATCCAAATGGCAAATTCCCCGGCGAAGTGATCACACTGCCCGCCGAAGCGCCGAACTTCACGCGCAGCAACCGGTACTGGGAAGGCGCGGCGTACATCAATGATGCATGGCGGGTGCGGCGCTATGTGACGCTGAACCTGGGCGTGCGCTACGAATTTTTCAGCACGCCGCATAACAAAGACCGCAACCTGGACAGCAACTTCACCTTCGGCACGGGCGCGAATCTGTTCCAGCAAATTCGCAACGGCAAAGTCGAGCTGACTTCCGCCACCGATGCCAAAGGCTTTTATAAATCGGATACGAACAATTACGCGCCGCGCGTGGGCTTTGCCTGGGACGTGTTCGGCGATGGCCGGACCAGCGTGCGCGGCGGTTACGGCGTGGCCGTTGACCGAGTATTCGACAATGTCACCGCCGCCATCCTGCAAAATCCGCCGAATTACGCCGAAGTTTCGCTGGTGGCGGGCACAAACGTCAGCGGCATTGACATCACCGACAGCAACACCGGCCCGTTTGACGACACTGGAAAACTGACCTTGCCGCAAACGAAACTGACGGCGATCAATCAGAATCTGAAAACGGCATACGCGCGGTTCTGGAACGCTTCGCTGCAACGCGAACTGGCGCGCAATCTAATTGTTTCAGTGGATTACTCCGGTTCCGAAGGCAACGACCTTTATTCGATGTCCAACGTCAACCGCATCGGTTCGGGCAATGTCTACCTGGGCGATGCCTGCACAACGGGCAATTGCACGCGGCGACTGAACCAGCAATACGCCGACATCAATCTGCTGACCAACGATGGGTATTCCACTTATCACGGCGTGACGGTCGGGATTGACAGCCGGAACTTTCTGACGCGCGGCCTGATGTTCAACGCCCGCTACACCTGGGCGACGGCGAAAGACAACATCAGTTCCGCCCTCAGCGAAGGCGCGAACAATTTCAATTTCGGCTTCCTCGATCCGTTCAATCCCGATTTGGATAAAGGCTACGCCGATTACGACATTCGCCACCGGCTGGTGGTCAGCGGCGTCTGGGACATTCCCTACACGCCGAACTTCCAGCCTTCGACGCTGACGGGGTTGATGTACAAACACCTGTTCAGCGGCGTCAGCCTGTCGGGGATTTTCAGCGCGCAAACCGGCACGCCCTTCAGCGTGTACGACTGCACGAAGTCGGCCAACAACACCTGCATCCGCGCCATTGGCAGCGCCGATACGACCGGCTCCGACAATCCGGCGGCGCTGGCGGCGGCGAACCGGTTTTCTTACATCAGTCTGACTGGGCTGACTGCAGGAAGCTACGTGAATCCGATCACGGGAACTTCGATATACGGGCCGTTTCCGTCTGGGATGACGGAGCGCAACAGCTTCCGTGGGCCAGGAAACTGGAACCTGGATATGGCGCTGTACAAAACCTTCCGCGTCAAGGAATGGGCAACCATTCAACTGCGCGGCGAAGTGTACAACGTCTTCAACCACGCGAACCTGTTCGTGGTCGGCAGCGAAACCGACATCAGCCGATTTGGCTACGCGCCCGCCCGGCGTGACGGACGGCGCAATGTGCAGTTCGCGCTAAGAATCATTTTCTAAAAACACATTTGGAGTGCGATGGCTTTGGCGTCGCTTTGGTAGTCGTTCGTTAGACTCGCTTTTCTGCTTGTCAGGACGACATAGCAGAGGTCTGTCCGGCGGGACGGTCTGTTTCAAACATTTCTGAGTAATTCGGGCAATTACCAAAGCGACGCTAGAGCCGTCGCACTCCAAAAGGAGCACCAACTTGAAGCGGTCATTATCTTCTCAAGCAGTATTCGCAGCTCTGGTTTGCGCCATTGTTTGTTCGTTCTTCTTTCTGACTGCGCGCACGGGGAACGCACGGCGGCTTTCCGGCAAGCAAGCGGTTCGGCAGCAGAAAGAAGGAAAGAGAAGCGAGGCGTTTGAAGCACGGCGGCGAGAAATTGACCAACACATCAACGATTCACGATTTTTGCTGACGCGGGCGGCGGTCTTCGATCCGCTGGGGAAAACTCCTGAACCGGTTCGCATCGGCCAAAAGCAACTGACAACAACGAGCGCGCTAAGGGTGAGCAAGATCGCCGCACAAACTGAAGCGCCGAACCGGTATTACATCGTTCAATATCGTGGCGCGATTCAACAGGGTTGGGCGGACGAACTACACACCAATGGCGTGGAAATCGCTGGCTATCTAGCCAACAACGCTTACATTGTTAAAGCGCCTGCGGCAAAACTTTCGCAAGCGGCAAGCCGGCAAAGTCAGGTGCGTTGGCTTGGCGAATACGGCGCAGGATTGAAAGTTGCCCCCGAGTTGGCAGAGCTTTCTAGTGAAAGCTCGCTGACACAAGAAACCGCAAACGTGGTTCACATTTCCTTTTTGACTTTCAAAGGCGAGCGCGCGGATTCGATCCGCGAAACGATCAGCGGTTTCAGCCTTGCGAATGAAGCCATGATTGAAGAGCGAAATGACGAACGCGTCTGGGGTGTGATGGCGGTGCGGCGGGAAGAACTGGCGCAGGTCGTGACGGCGCTGGCCGAAGTCGAAGCCGTCGAGTGGATCGAAGAGCGCCGTCCGCATCGCCTGCAAAACGACAACTCCGTGCGCACCGTGCAGACCGGCTTGATCGGCGACACGCCGCTTTACCGGCAGGGATTGACCGGCGCGGGACAGGTGTATGGCACGGCGGATTCGGGGCTGGATTCCGACCATTCGCAGTTTCGGCTGGACGGTAACGCGGCGTCGCAAACGCTTTCCTATGCGACTTCCACTGCCACGCTGACCAATGGCTTGCTGCCCTTTCGAATCACCAATCAGAACAACAAGGTGCTGACGTATTACCTGCTCGGCAGCAGCAGCTTCCAGGAACTGAAAGACAATCCGAACGGCGGGCAGACGCTGGACGCGACGAAGCAGTCCGGTTCGCGGTTTCTGAACGCGGTCGCCTACGACGACAGCGGCGCGGGGTATCACGGCACGCTGACGACCAGCGTGGCCGTTGGGCGCAACTACGGCGCGAATGGGAGCGGTGCAGTGGGCGGCATTGCCACACGCTCGACCGGCGACGGCATCGCGCCCGACGCCCGAATCGTTTTTCAAGACGTGGGCCACACCAACGGCCAATTGCCTGGCGTGGATTTCGTCAGTCAGGCGTTGATTCATCAACAGGCGTACAGTTCCGGCGTTCGCATTCACAACAACAGCTACGGGCCTGCGCCGCCCGCGACTTATGATCAAGACGCGGCTGATGTGGACGACATCATGTGGCGGCTGCGCGATTACACCGTTTTCTTTTCCGCCGGGAACGACAGCCTGGGCGATTTCCAGGTGACGAATGCCGCCAAGAACAACGTTGTTGTCGGCGCAAGCGACAGTCCTACGGGAAAAGGCAGCCTTGAAAATCTGGCGCGGTACAGCAATCACGGACCGACCTTTGACGGACGCATCAAACCGGACATCGTCGCAGCGGGCGCAGTCATCGGCGCAACGGAAAACGACGACGATGACAATTCGTCCAGCTACACCAATTCAACTTCGGCCACGGCCAAGGACGCCTCCGTCAATCCCGATGACCCGAACAACAACAGCACGCTGCTGGAAGAAGCCCGCACCGGAACCAGTTTCGCTTCGGCAGCAGTGGCGGGCAGCGCGTTGCTGGCGCGGCAATATTTCACCGACGGCTTTTATCCGAGCGGCGCAAAAAACGCGGCCAATGCCTTCACGCCGTCTAACGCGCTGATCAAAGCCATCCTGCTGAATTCAGGCCGCAACCTGACCGGCAGATTCACGGGCAGCAATTTTCCGATCAGCCGCAGCGAAGCGATTCCGAACTCAGGTCAGGGCTGGGGACGCATTGCGCTGGATGACGCGCTTTTCTTTGCTGGCGACCGGCGAGAGCTAAAAATCATCGCCGACATCTACAACGGCGCGACGGCGGCGGAAACCGCACGTCCTGCGCCGAACCCGGCCATCAGCACTGGGCAAACGCAGACGTATCAAATCACCAACGTCAGCAATGTCGAACCGCTGCGGATTACCCTGACCTGGTCTGACCCGCGCGCGGCGATTGGTTCGGTGGTGGCGCTGGTCAACAACCTGAATCTGGAAGTGGTTGATCCGCAGGGGAACATTTTTCGCGGCAACGTGAACTTTCAGAACGGCTGGTCGCAAGCGGCAAACGGCGGAAGCTTCGACAACCGCAACACGGTCGAAGCGGTCTACATCCAGAATCCGATCGCGGGCACATACACTGTGCGCGTCATCGGCGAAAACGTGCCTGGCAATGGACGCTCGCAGATTGTGGCGCAACCCGGCGATGCGCGGATTGATTCCAACCGGCAAGGTTACGCGCTGATTGCCACAGGCAATTTCACTGCTGGCGCGCAGCCTGTGCTGAGTTTGGCCGCGTCCAGCGTCAGTGGTGGCGTCACCGCCGATCCGTTTATCAGCAAAAACGAAACCGTGAGCGCGACGCTATCGCTCACGAATCCGAGTGCGCTAACGGCTCAAAACGTTAGCGTGCGCATTGCCGTTGCTGACACAAGTCAGGTTCCTGCTGGTCTGATCCAAATTAACGGCCAGCAGGCTGGACAACCGGCGGCTGTCAGCATCGGCGATGTTGGCGCAAACGCCAGCAAAAACGCCGCGTTTCAAATCACTCTGCTGGACGACGGGCAGGAGCGCGTCGGTCAGGCGATCAACTTTATTGTCACGATGATGCCGGCAAACGGCATTGCTTTTACCACGCAGTTTTCGATTCTGGCGCAACTCAAACTGGTGACGTACCGGACGCGCTTTGAACCCACGGAAGACGTGGGCGGCGCGGGTGTGATCCCGATTCCCGAATCTTCTTGGACGAAGCGCAAAGACGATGAAAACCGCGCGAAAGACACCGATCCCTTTGACGGCAATTGGACGCTGACGACCAGGCAGTTCGCCGCCCGCAACGGTTCGACCGCGAGTTTGAACAATCCCAGCGGCGTAGGAACCGGCTACGGCGTGGGCAGCACCAGCCGCGCCGATGGGCAGGTGTACGACGACACGCGCTGGTGGACGCCGAAGCTGGTTTTGCCTGGCTTGTTCGTTACTTCGTCCACCGGGCTGGTTTCCAATCCCGAGAATGCGCAGTTCGTTAAAGCCGAGATTGATTCGTTCGAGGTGGACGTGAAGGCCGATTTCAACGGCGATGTTGTGCAGAGCAGCAGTTCCGGCGACTTTTTCGTGCTGCGCGTTCGTCCGTACACGAACAAGGTTTCGATTCGCGCCACGGATGACAGCGGATTCAACGGCAACAGCTTTACCAACCTGCTTTACCTGGACGCGGACAATGTGGCGGGCAGCGGCTTCGTGCATTACTCCGGCAGCAATTTCGCGGGCGGCGACGGCGTTTTCAGTTACGAAGAAGACGACGAAACCAAAAACGATTCCGACGTTTTCTTCCGCCTTGAGCTTCAATTCCGGCGCAACGGTTTTCCGCAAACTGGCGAAGGGGTGTTGGTTGACAACCTCACGCTGCGGCTGCGCGTGGCTGATACGGCTGTGTACGCCTCACCCTCTGCGGGCACGGTCGCCACGGTCAACGCCGCCAGCTACGAACGCGCCGTTGCGCCTGGAGAAATCGTCGCGGCCTTCGGTTCGGGCTTTCCCGCCGGGACGGTGGTCAACCTTGCGGCTTCGACGTTGCCGCTTCCGACTTCGCTTTCCAGCGTGGCGGTGCGCGTGAACGGCGTCAACGCGCCGCTGTTTTACGCAGGTGCGGGCGGCGTCTTCGGCGATGGGCTGTTTCAGATCAATTACCAACTGCCGTTTGAAACAGCGGCGGGCACCGCGACGGTGGACGTGCTGTACGACGGCAAACTCGCCGCCAGCGAATACCTGAATGTCAGCGCCGCCGCGCCGGGCGTGTTCACGCGGGATGCTTCCGGGCAAGGACAGGCCGTCGCGCTCAATCAGGACTTCAGCTTCAACGACCCAGGCAAGCCAGAAGCAAGAGGCAAGTACATCGTTTTATTTGCCAACGGCCAAGGCGGGCAGTTGCTGGATGCGTCTTCGCGGCAATTGATCACCTTGCCTTCTGGCGCGGCGGCTCCGGCCAGTCCGCTGTATGTCACGCCGGAAACGCCAACAGTAACGATTGGCGGCGTGGCGGCTCCGGTAACATTTAGCGGATTGGTGCCAGGCTTTGTCGGACTGTGGCAGCTCAATGTGCAAATTCCAGCCACGGCACCTACCGGCAACAGCGTGCCACTGGTGATTTCGTTCGGAGAGAAAACCAGCAAAACAACGACCATCGCAGTCAATTAGACCCTGGGTACGCATCGCTTCCAGCGTGCGCAACTTGGCGAAAGGCGAATTCCGAGGAATTAGCGACACGCCACGACCCGCACGCCGGAGGCAGTGCGTACCCAGAGGCAGGAGAGGTGTATGTTCAAGCATTTTGTTTTTGCGGCGATAGCAATATTCATCGCCCTGGTTTCGGCCTTGCCCGCACAAGCGCAAAGTCAGCTTTTGATTGAAGAAATTGAAATTCGCGGCAACCGGCGCATCCCGCGCGACACGATTCTCTCTAGCATTCAGAGCAAGCCTGGCGACCTTTACAGTGAAGCGGCCGTCAAACGCGATTTTGGAGCGGTCATCGCCATTGGCGTGTTCGATCCGATGCGCGCGCGGCTGTCGGTCGAAGACGGGCCGCGTGGCGGCAAGATCATCATTTTTGAAGTTCGCGAATATCCGCTGATTCGCGATCTTCAGTATCGGAACATGAAATCCGCGACCGAAAGCGAAGTCCTGACGCGGATGAAAGAGCGGCGCGTCGGCATCAGTAAGGAATCGCCATTCGATCCGGTCAAAGCATTCAGCGCGCGAAAAGTGTTGCGGGAATTATTGGCCGAAAAAGGCTACCCCGATGCACAGGTCGAAATCGAAGTCGAAGAGATTTCAGTCACGACTGTCGCGATGGTTTTTCAGGTCAAAGAAGGTCCGCGCGTCCGCGTCAAAGACATTGAATTTACTGGCGAACGCGATGGCTTTTCGCAGCGCCGGTTGAAAGGCGCGATGCAACTGGTAAAAGAAGCCAGCCTGTTCACGACCTTTTCATCCAAGGACATCTACTTCAAAGACAAGCTGCAAGACGATCTGGAGCGTGTGCGTTTTTTTCTGGGCTCGCAAG
>CAYLJQ010000111.1:0-13664 GCA_964383955.1 uncultured Heliomicrobium sp.
GGATTGAAAAGCAACGACGAATTCGACCAGCTTAATGGCGCGGCGATTTTTGAGCGGTTGATGAATTTCATCAGCGGCGCCGTCCCAGACATGAAAACGGCGCTGGCGTCTTCGACGACCACAGTTTTGGGCAAAGTGAACGAAGGAACCGAACTGGTTCATGTGGTGTGCCGGTCGCAAATCAAAATGGCCGGCGCAGAAGCCAGCGAGGTGGAAATCATCAGCTTCAAAAAAAGCGGCACGACCTGGCGCGCTTTGCTGACTTCGGAAATGGAAGAAATGGTCACCAAATTCGCCGAAGGTTTGTCGGGCAGGAAGTAACGATTTTTCGATGGCCAATCATCACGAAGAAGAACAACTCGGAAAACTGTACGACGCAAAAGCTGCTCGGCGATTGATTCGCTATCTGATTCCGTACAAAAAGCTGGTTGCGTTGGCCTTGTTGCTGACGGTGGTGCTGAACCTGGTTCGGCAGATCGGGCCGCTGCTGACCAAATGGGCGATTGATGATTACGTCGCCCCGGCTGCTGGCGGCAGGCTGAATCTGGATGCGGCGTTTGACGGCATCGCTTTGCTGGCCCTTGCCTACATCGGTTCGTTGGCAGTCACGCTCTGTATTGGCTATTTTCAGGACGTGATGCTGAACACGATTGGCCAGCGGGTGATGTACGACCTGCGCCAGGAAATTTTCGCCAAGCTGCAATCCATTGAAGTTTCGTTTTATGACAACAATCCGGTTGGACGGCTGGTCACGCGGCTGACCACGGACGTTGATTCGCTGAACGAATTGTTTACCGCCGGGCTGGTCGAAGTTCTGGGCGATTTTGTTTTGATCGCTGGCGCGCTGGGAATGATGTTTTACTTCAACTGGAAGCTGGCGATTGTTTCGCTGCTGGTTGTTCCGTTGTTGTGGGCGGCGACCATGTGGTTTCGCAGAGGCGCGCGCGAAGGTTTCCGGCAGGTTCGGACAAAAATTGCGCGGCTGAATGCTTTCACGCAGGAACACATTTCCGGTGCGCAAGTCGTGCAGCTTTTCAACCGCGAGCAGAAAGCGCTGGACCAATTTTCAGAAATCAACACGGCTCACAAGCAGGCGAACCTGGACACGATCTTTTACTACGCGGTGTTTTATCCGCTGGTGAACTTGATTTCAGCGATTGGCATCGCGGCGATTGTCTGGTACGGCGGCGGGCAGGTGATTCAAAACATCATCACGGTCGGAACGCTTGTCGCGTTTTTGCAATACACGCAGCGGCTTTGGCAGCCGATCCAGGACATCAGTGACAAATACAACGTTTTCCAGGCTGCGGTTGTGGCCAGCGAACGCGTTTTCAAATTGCTGGATACGCCAGACAAAATCGAATCTCCGGCAAAACCCTATCAACCTGCATCCAGAGAGCAGGTTTTGGGCCGGATTGAGTTTCGCAACGTTTGGTTCGCTTATAAAGACGAAGACTGGGTTCTGAAAGATGTTTCCTTTACGGTCGAACCGGGGGAATCCATCGCCCTGGTTGGCCACACCGGATCGGGAAAAACCACGATCAGCAATTTGCTGATGCGGTTTTACGACATACAGCGCGGAGAAATCCTGCTGGACGGCGTGGACATCCGGCAGTGGGAATTGCAAAAGCTGCGAGAGAATTTCGCTGTGGTTTTGCAAGACGTCTTCTTATTTTCGGGCGACATTGCGGGCAACATCCGGCTTGGGAACGAATTTATCAGTGAAGAGCGAGTCGAATGGGCTGCGCAGGAAGTGCGCGCCGCCAGTTTCATAGAAGAATTGCCGGAGCGGTTTAAAGCAAGTGTGCGCGAACGCGGCGCAGGGTTTTCTGTCGGCCAAAAGCAGTTGATCTCTTTTGCGCGAGCGTTGGCGTTCGATCCGCGAATTCTGGTGCTGGATGAAGCCACGTCCAGCATTGACACCGAAACCGAGCAGTTGATTCAGGAAGCAATTGAAAAGGTGATGACAGGACGGACTTCGATCATCATCGCGCACAGGCTTTCGACCATTCAGCGCGTGGACAAAATTATTGTCCTGCACAAAGGCGAAATTCGCGAAATGGGAAATCACCAGGCTTTGCTTGCCGAACGCGGGCTTTATTTCAAACTTTACCAACTGCAATACAAGGAGCAGCCGGTAAAGTTGAGCCGCGTTGCCGCTGATTGATCTGGCGGCAAAATGTCTGTCAGTAGGTTGTCTGTAACCATCTAACTTCATCCTGATCGAAAATCCTGTGAAGCGGCGAATGAAGTCGGCTGCTTCAACTCATCAATCATCATCAATCGTTTCTTTTCAATCCGGCTTGAGGAGCTTTATGCGCATGAAAAAGTTGTTGATTGTTCTGGCTTGTGGGTTGCTGGCCGCAGTGGCTGTCGCCGCAACGCAAAAGAAATCTGCCACCTCGCCCGATGAACCGATCATCGCGGCCTTCAAGAAAAGTTATCCTGCTTCTGTTTCGGACGCTGTCGAGTTGGTCACGGGCAAAAACGGCACGATGTGGCATGACATGAAGCTGGTCACCGGAACGCCGATTGTGGGGCGAGCCGTGACTTCACTGGTGAAACCCACAACGCCGGATAAGGCTACGCCTGCACTTTCAACCAAACATTCCGTCGAGATGATTGACAGTGCCAAGCCCGGCGAAGTCGGCATCATCGTCATGGATGGCACGCTGGATATTGCCGCGATGGGCAACCTGATGGCGACAGCGGCGAAAGTTCGCGGGATGGCCGGAATGGTTCTGGACGGAGCGATCCGCGACATTTGGGATGTGCGGCGAATGGGATTGACGGTGTATGCGCGTTCGTCTTCACCACGAACGGCGGTCGGACATTACGCGACAGTCGCGCGCAACGTCGAAGTGCAATGCGCTGGAATCACCGTTCGTCCTGGCGACATCATTGTCGCCGATGAAGACGGCGTTGTCGTCGTTCCGCAGGAACGCGCCGAAGAAGTGCTGAAGAAAGCGCAGGAAATTGACGACCGTGAAAAAGGGATGTTCCCTTTCATCCGCCAATTCAAATCGCTGCAAAAGGCGATTGAGAAGTTCAACCGAATCTGATCTGGGTACGCCTGCATCCTTGCAGGCTGTAATAGATGTGCGGAGCTTCCGAATAGGGAAAATGAAGCTTCGCGGCTTTTATCGAAGCTCGCAGGGATGCGAGCGTACCCAGAGGAGTTATTATGAAACGAAGAGAGTTCATCAACTCGGCAATTACAGGCTCAGCGGTGATTTCAACGACCGCGCTTTCTTATGAACGAATCGTTGGCGCGAATGATCGCGTCGTGGTCGGTTTGGTCGGCTGCGGCGGGCGCGGGCGGCAGGTTTCTGCGCTGATGCGCAATGTCCCGGGAGTCGAGTACGGCGCGGTATGTGACGTTTACGAAACCAATGCCGCACAGGCTCAAGCTTGGGCAGGCGCTGCCGCCAAAAAGTTTGGCGACTTCCGAAAGCTGCTGGAATTGAAAGACTTGGACGCGATTCACGTAGCGACGCCGGATCATTGGCATGCGGCGATTACGGTGCTGGCCTGTCAGGCGGGCAAAGATGTGTATGTTGAAAAACCGCTGGCGCACAACGTCCGCGAAGGCCGCGTAATGGTCGAAGCCGCCCGTCGTTACAACCGAATCGTGCAAACCGGAACGCAGCATCGTTCCTCGCCGCATTACCGCGAAGTTCAGCAAATCATTCAATCCGGCGAGCTTGGCGAAGTCCGGTTTGTGCGGGTTTGGAATTACAGCAACATTACGCCCAACGGCATCGGCAAGCGCGCGGACGAACCTGTTCCCGAAGGCCTGGACTGGGATTTTTATCTTGGCCCCGCGCCAAAAGTTCCCTTCAACCGCGCGCGGTTTCTTTCAACGTTTCGGAACTTTTACGATTACGCGGGTGGAACGATGACGGATTACGGCACGCATCGCTTGGACACCGTGCAACAAATCATGGGCGTCGAAGCGCCGAAAACTGTCGTCGCCACGGGCGGCAAATTCACGTTGAAAGACGCGGGCGATGTGCCGGACCTGTTGCAAGTGACGTACGAATTTGCGCATCCAAAAACTGGCGGCTTCATCCTCAGTTATGAAAGCTGCAACCTGAACGCGCACGGCGCGGGTGGGCGAACGCCGGGAATGAATTATTACGGAGCGCGCGGCGCTGACGACCGTCCGCACGGCGAAGCCTATTACGGAACAAACGGCACGCTGATCGCTGACCGCATCGGATTTGAAATTTACCCCGAACCTCTAAAACCGGCGCAGACTGCCAAACAGCGCGCCCAGCCGATTGACGCCTGGCGAATGCAGCCCAAAAAAGTTCAAGGCAAAGACACCACCGATTTGCACACCCAGAACTTCATCGAATGCGTTCGCTCGCGCCAGAAACCAAACGCTGAAGTCGAAATCGGCCATCGTTCGACGACGACTTCGCACCTGGGAAACATCGCGTACAAAGTCGGCAGGCGATTGACCTGGGACGCCGCGAAAGAAGATTTCGTCGCCGATGCCGAAGCGTCAAAACAGCTTGGCCGCAAAGCGCGCAAGCCTTGGGATTTGGTTTGAAGAATTAGTTCATAACGCTTCGCGCCCACTGAAAATAATGAAAACCGGTGGGACAGGTTCTGAACCTTGCCTTTACCCACATCTTTTTGGCTCCGCGCTGAAGGCGCGATGGATATTAGCCGGTGGTGAAGCCACCGGAACCGCGTCATTATTGGGTTTGCGTCCCGGCAGGGACGCCGGACCGTGCGTTATCTGTCAAATTAACTCCGGTCCTGCGCCCTTTCGGGGCGCGGTAATGTTGGTACCTTTTCCGGTGGTTACGCGAAGCGCTTCACCACCGGCTAATATCCACAGCCCTTTCAGGGCCAAAAGCAGGAACAACAAAACTGGAAAAATGTGGGTAAAGGCAAGGTTCTGAACCTGTCCCACCATTTTCTGAGGAATCAATTGATGCTGAACCGAATTTGTTTGCTGATTGTCATAGCGTTTGCGGCTGTTACGTTTGCAGCCGTCAAACCGCAGTCGTTGTTCGACGGCAAGACCTTTGCCGGTTGGGAAGGCAACATGAAAATCTTTCGCATTGAAGACGGCGCGATTGTCGGCGGTTCGATGAAAGCCGCGCTGCCCAACAACGAATTTCTTTGCACGACGAAACGCTATTCCGATTTCGTCTTTCGCGCCAAGTTCAAAGTTGCGGGCGAACGCGTTAACGCCGGAATCCAGTTTCGTTCCGAACGCATCCCGAACGATCACGAAGTCATTGGTTATCAAGCTGACGTCGGTCAGAACTATTGGGGCGCGCTCTATGACGAATCGCGCCGCAAAAAAGTGCTGGTTTCGCCGGACGCTGCTGCGCTCGACAAAGTTCTGAAACGCGACGACTGGAACGAGTACGTGATTCGCGCCGAAGGCAAACGCATTCGACTGGAACTCAACGGCCATCAGACAGTGGATTACACCGAACCTGACGACACCATCAAACAGACTGGCCTGATCTGCTTGCAAATCCACTCTGGCCCACCCAGCGAAGCCCGCTACAAAGACATCACGATCGAAGAACTCTCCAACCGGAAATAAACAAATGACCACTCCAACAGAACTTCGCAGCAAATTGAAAGAAGGCGTGATTGCCTTTCCGATCACGCCGTTTAACGAAGACCTGTCGCTGAACCTCGACGGGTTGCGGCACAACCTGACCAAACTGAACGAACATCAACTCTGCGCCGTCGTTGCCGCAGGCGGAACCGGCGAAGTTTATTCGCTGACGCCTGCGGAATACGCTGATGTTGTTCGCCTGACCGTCGAAGTCACGAGCGGCAAATCCCCCGTCATCGCTGGCGTAGGTTTTAATCAGCCGTTGGCTGTCGAAATGGCCAAACAAGCTGCCGCCGCCGGTGCCGATGGCATTTTGGCTCTGCCGCCGTATTACCCGAATGCCGACGACGAAGGAATGTTGGCGTATTACAAAGCCATTGGCGCGGCGACGGATTTAGGCCTGCTGATTTACAGTCGCGATTGGGCGAACTTTTCTCCGGCAATGGTGGACAAGCTGGCTTCGAACATCCCCACGCTGTGCGCCTGGAAAGATGGCCAAGCGGATATTCGCCGCTACCAGATGATCATCAACCGCCTCGGCGACCGGCTGCATTGGATCGGCGGCGCGGGCGACGACAGTTTGCCAGGGTATTACTCCATCGGTATCCGCACCTATACATCCAGCATCGCCACCGTCGCGCCGAAGCTATCACTAAAACTTCACGAAGTCGGTGCCAGCCAGAACTGCGCCGAACTGATGAAGCTGATATACGAATGTGTCACGCCGCTGTATGCCTTGCGCGCGCGGCGAAAAGGATACGAAGTGTCAGCAATGAAAGCGATGATGGATATGGTGGGGTTGGCTGGAGGGCCGGTTCGTCCGCCGCTGCCAAACGTCAAATCGGAAGAGTTGGAAGAGCTGCGCGCCATAATCGAAAAGTGGAAGCCGTTTTTGTAGTTCAGAATGCGGGCTCAAGCGTCACGGAAAAGTCTGAACAGTGAATCGAATATGAAAAAGTTGATCCAAGTAGGATTCTGCTTTTTGCTGGCGATGCTGATTGTGCCGCCGCATAAATCCGCAGTGTCACAACCGGCGCAAAAGCCAAACGTGCTGTTCATCGTTGCCGACGATTTACGAACCGAACTCGGTTGTTACGGCAGCCTGATTGCAAAAACGCCGAACCTGGACCGGCTGGCTAAACGCGGGATGCGTTTTGACTCAGCCTATTGCCAATATCCGGTCTGCAATCCCAGCCGGACATCTTTATTGACTGGCTTGCGTCCGGACACGACGCGCGTTGTGGATAACAGCACCAACTTCCGCACAACAATTCCGGATGTGGTGACGCTGCCGCAGCTTTTTCGCCAGAACGGATATCGCACGACCAGCTTTGGCAAAATCTTTCATCGCGGATTGACGATGGAAGATTTGCGAACCGACATGGATGACAAAGCTTCGTGGGATGAAGTTCGATATTTTCAAACGACGCCGCTCGGCTTCAAAGGCGAAGGCCGAAACCTGACCGACGGCAAACTGGCTTGGTGCAACTGGCGCGCAGCCGAAGGCACGGACGAAGATCAGCCCGACGGCCAGATCGCCCGCGAAGCCATCAACGTGCTGGAACGGCACGCGAAAGACAATCAGCCGTTTTTCCTGGCTGTCGGTTTGCACAAACCGCACGATCCATTCATTGCTCCCAAAAAGTATTTTGATTTGTACCCGCAGGAAGGTTTGAAGCTGTGGCAAGCGCCGAAGGGAACTTTAGCTGATCCGGCGGCGGCTTTGCCCGTCGGAGCTTTTCGCGAAGCTTTCGGCAAATTCACAGACAAAGAGCGGCTGGAATTCATGCGTGCCTATCTGGCCGGAGTTTCCTTCACCGACGCGCAAGCCGGAAAAATCATTGACGCGCTGGACCGGCTGAAACTGACGGAAAACACGATCATTATTTTCTTTGGCGATCACGGCTATCACTTGGGCGAACGCGGCTGGTGGAACAAAAGCACGCTGTTTGAACTGTCCGCGCGCGCTCCGCTGATGGTGTACGCGCCGCAAATGAAAGCCAAAGGCAAAGCGACAACGCGATTGGTGGAATTCATTGACATCTATCCAACGCTGATGGAATTGGCGGGATTGAAATCGCCGAACAAACTGGAAGGCCGCAGCTTCGTGCCATTGCTCAATAAACCTCAGTTGAAGTGGAAAGAGGCGGCTTACACGCAAATGTCGCGCGCCGGATTTTCAGGTTATTCCATCCGCACCGAACGCTGGCGGTACACCGAATGGGACGAAGGCCGACAGGGCACCGAACTGTACGATCACCAGACTGATCCCAACGAATACCGAAATCTGGCCAGCGATCCGAAACACAAGGCGACAGCCGAGCGCTTGAAAGCTTTGCTGTGGAAGAAGTGATGACTTCGGTCACTATTTTCCATCTGTCATCTGTCATCTGTCATTTTTCATTTGTTATTGCTGGTGACCTACTCAGCGGCAATGACAATTGAAAAATCAAAAATGGGAAATGGAAAATGAGACCAACGGTTCACTTCTGAAACTTTATTCCCGGCTGAAGAGCTTCAAATAGCTTTCCATCGCAACAGGCGAAGTTTTGGCGACTTCCAGATTTTCTTCGACGTGATCCAAATCGCTCATTCCCACCAAAGCCGTTGTCACTACCGGCGTTGAGCGCACAAACTGAATTGCGCGTTGCGCATCGGTTCTCAAGCCTGGAAAAGCTTCGCTGACAATCGGCGGCAACCCGTCAGACAGCCGGGATTGCAGAATTGAACCGCTGGCCATCACCGTAACGCCCAGTTCCGCTGCTGCTTCCAGCAACGTCACCTTCTTTCCGTCTACCGATTGATTGCCATTGGTAAAGGCTTCAATCATCGCCAGATTTATGGGCAACTGAACGACTTTGAAGTGATGGTTTTCGCCGCCAACTTTGCGCGCAGTCTCAACAACTCGTTCCAGCGATAAAAAGCCTTTGTCCGTAGGGGCTGCGCGATAGCCGTTCCAGGTTGCCGTGCCGTACATGGCAATTTTCCCTGCTGCCACAGCCGATTCCAGAAATTCAAAGGCTGCGCCAAGCCGAAAGTAAAATTCTTCCTGGGGAATTTCGCCTAGCTGTGTTTCGGGATTGTGCAGGTAATAAACGTCAACACCGTCCAGTTGCAGATTTCGCAAGCTCTGATCGAGTTGATGTTCCAGGTAACCCGGAGCCATGCAATGGCTGTCCTGCACAAAATCTTCGAAGCGGCAGATTCCCGGCTTGACGAAAGTTTCTTCCAGATACGCCATCATCTGCTGACGGCTGCGCGGCATTGCGCCGTCGAAAGGAAGAAAACCGCCTTTGGTTGTCACGACAAGTTCATCACGGGAAAAGCTGCCTTCGGCAAACAATTCTGAAAACGCCTGCCCGAAGCTGCGCTCGCTGCGTTGGAAACGGTAATTCGCCGCCGAATCGAAAACGTTGCAGCCAAGTTCCGCCGCGCGTTTAACCGCCAACCGATACGCTTCGTCTGTGCGTGAGTCGGCATTACCAAGATAGGAACCCAAACCGATGGAGGACATCCACAGGTTTTGTTCCTGGCGAAAATGCCCTTCGCCAACCTGGCCGCGAAAACGTTCGCGATAACGCGCTGTTCCTTCCATCGTCGCTTTTGAAATTGTGCTCATTCGTCTCCCCCGGATTGTTTTGAAGATTCTTCATTCTGGGCTGTTGCATCCGCCATCGCAAATAAGGCTTATTCATTTTCAGCCACAGAGATCACGGAGTTCACTAAGGGCAGGTATTTTTGAGAACTTCAAAACACCTTCTTTGTGTTCTCTGTGCGCTTTGTGGCTAAAAACAACGAATGAATAGACCTTGCATCGCAACCGGCTGGCCTGTGGGAACCCACACTCTGCCGCTCGTGGAATCCGTACGAAGCTGCCGGGATCACCGATCACAAAACAGCGTTTTCCCATTTCTATACCGTAGCCAGTCCCGGCGCGTAAGAGTTCAACAAACCGCATAATCCATCCTGTTGAAATCAGCGGTCAGGAGGAAGCGTGATGAACCCGAAACTCAGTCAATTGGCTGCTCCGTTGGCAGCGCTGAAGCCGCGCGAATGGCTGCTCAAGCACAACCGCAAATTCGTGATTGGTTTGTTGATGCTGCAAATCGCCGTGGTTGGCGCTGTTTGGCAAATCAAACGGCAGACGCAACGCGAACTTGAAGCCGCAGCGGCTGATATGGCTCGGCAATCTGTCGTGCCGTTTGAAAAGCGACTGCTTCCGCCAATCAACGGCGAAGGCATTACGCTGCTACAAAACAGCCGCAACGTTCGCAGCCTGACGCAGTTTGATGATTCGTACTTTGCGGCAACGGACGGCGGACTGGTTAAGCTGGCAAGCGATGGAAAGCCGAAACGCCGCTTCACGGTGCTGGATGGGTTGCCGGAAAGCGATCTGACTGCGCTGGCAAAATTCGGATCGCAACTATTCATCGGCACCCGTTCGCAAGGATTGGTCGTGTTCGACGGCTCGCGCTTTACGGCTTACCGCTGGACGGATCGCAAAGCGCAGGCGGTGACTTCGCTGCTGGAAAATCACGGGCGATTGTTGATCGGAACCTTTGCCGGAGGATTGCTGGAATTCGACGGAAAACGATTTCGTGAGTTGAAAGCCGAAGGCAAACGGCTGGCCGGAATCGAACGGTTGGTTGCGGATGAGTCGCGGTTGTTTGTTTGCACGTTTGCTGACGGGTTGTGGATCAACGAAGGCGCACGCTGGCGGCATGTCACTGTGGCCGACGGGTTGCCGTCGAACCGTGTGGTCGGCATTGTGTTGGACGGCCAGAAATTATTTGCTGCAACCGATTTCGGAGTGGCGGCAGCTTCAATTCATGCGCTTTTCGGTTCTGAGCAAAGCAGCTTCCAAACGTTGGCGACGCTGCCGTCGCTGTCCAGCATCGTTCGGTACGGAGGTTCAATTCTGGTCAGCAAAGACAACGGCGAAGTGTTTCAGCTTGTCGCAGACGGACGAACAAACAGAACGCAACTGACACCGATTTATTGGCGAATCCCTGAAAGCCTTTCGTCCTGCCAACTGAATGCCTTTTCAGGCGAGCAGACATTGTGGCTACTGAGCAACGAAGGCATTAGGCGCACTGGTTGGCAGGACGAAAGGCTTTCAGGGGTTTTGGTTGGGCAACTGAAATGGGCGGGCTTCGGCGAATTTGGCGAACCGATTCAGCCCACCAGCAATGTCGTTTCGGCGCTGGCTTTCGATGGCGCTGGCAATCTGTGGGCGGGCAGCTTCCGAAACGGCATTGATGTTTTTACGCGCGAAGCCCACCGATTGACGCATCTGGAAACAGACGCTGTGCGCGAAATCAATTCGCTGACTTGGGATAACGCTTCACGACAGATGATCGCTGGAACTTCGCAGGGGTTCGTCAGATTCAGCAACTCCATGCAATCGCAGATCGTGAGTGCCGCCGATGGTTTGATCAGCAACTCAATTTTGCAAGCCACCCCTTTTCAAAAAACGTCCTCAGCCTCTTCAGCCAACCGCGCTGAGTTTGTTCTGGCCACCAGCCGCGGCCTGGCTTTTGGACAGGGAAACCAATGGCGCGCGATGACCGCCGTGCAAGGTCTGCCCAGCAACAGCGTGTATGCAGTGCTGCCGCATCGTGAATCCATTTACGCCGGAACACTCAGCGGCTTGGCACAAATCAACTCTGGCCGCGTGGTTCGCGTGTTCAAAGATTCCAACTCCAAGCTGACCAATAACTGGGTGACGGCGCTTTGCGCTTTTGGCAACCGGCTGTTCATCGGAACTTACGGCGGCGGAATTTTTGAACTAACAGCTTCAGGCGAACTAGCCAGCTTTACCTCAGAGATTGGCAAACAGGTTGTGAACCCAAACGCGATGGTCAGCGACGGCAAACGACTTTATGTCGGCACACTGGAGGGAGCCTGGGTCTTGGAATTCGATTCGCAGAAATGGGTGAAGCTGAAAGCCGAACTGCCGTCAGCGACCGTGTTGAGTGTTGCCAGTGACGATGAATACGTTTACTTCGGCACGACCAGCGGCATCGCTCGCATCAACAAAAAACGTCTGGAATTTGTCAGGGAGTAACAAGATGACCCGCACCCCACAAAAAACAATTACAACTTTTGGCGTAGCGCTCGGCCTGATTTTGGTCGTCGCGCTTTGCCTGCCAGTCGTTCGCAGCCGCGCGCAATCCGGCGTGCTGATTCCTTCGACAAAAAGTTCGCCGGACGATTCCATCCTGTCGCTTCCGGTGATGAGGGTTGATGTAGAGATCGACAACCAGCACGCGCACGTCAAAGTGCTGCAAATTTTCGACAACCATACCGGCCAGGTGCTTGAAGGCAAATACAAGTTTGCTTTGCCGACGCAAGGTTCCATCGCCGATTTCGCCGTCTGGGATGGCGACCTGCGATTGCCAGGAGTGATTCTGGAAAAGCGCCGCGCCAACCAACTGTACGAACAAATCAAAGCGCAGGTGACCGATCCGGGATTGTTGCAACAGGACGACGAGCGCGGTGGAGCATCAGCATTTTCAGCCAAAGTCTTTCCGATTCCCGCTTATGGAACCAAGCGCGTTGAGCTGGAATACACCGAAATGCTGCCGGTTGAAAATCTGGTTTCGCGGTTCAGCTTTCCGCTCAAACCTTCATTCGGGACGGCGCAGCGAGTGGGCGAATTTCAGTTGCGCGTTTCAGTGAAGAGCGACGCGCCAATTTCGCCTTTGCGGTTTTCATCGCCAAGTTATGAGATGAAAATCGTCCAGCAATCAGCGAATCAGCAGCAATATGAATTCGCCGTAAACAACATCGAATTGAAAGAAGACTTTTCGCTGGAATACACGATCGACGTTGAACAAAGCGCGCTGACGTTCATCGCCCACCGAGCGCCGGAACGCATTACGGCTTATGACCTGCGCGATCCTTCGCTGGCGGCCAAAAATCCTGACGGTTATTTCGAAGCTCGCGCCATCTTCAAGCAACAAGTCAGTGCCTCGACCGGTAGAGAGCGGGTAAGCCCCGCTCGCAACGTCCTTCTGTTGCTGGACACTTCGCTTTCCATGCACGGCGAAAAACTTTCGCGCGCGGTCGAAGCCGTTGATTTCTTCCTGCACAGCTTGCAACCGCAAGACCATTTCAACTTAGCCTTGTTCAACGACGAATTTACGACGCTGTCGCCATCGGCGTTGCCAGCCACAACTGAAAATGTCGAACGCGCTTTGAGTTTTATCAAAGCTTCTATGCTTGGCGGGGGAACTGATCTCAATCAGGCTCTGCTGAAATCTATTGAACTGGCTAACGCTTTTCCTTCCGGCGAACGCAGCATCGTGCTTGTTTCTGATGCAAATCCCACGCTAAAAACCGTCAGCATCAAACGCATCGCTCAAGTTTTTGACGCGGCAAATAATTCCGACCAAACACCAAAAACGCGGCTGTACGCGTTGGGAATTGGTAGCGATGCCAATCGCAACTTGCTCGAAACGCTGACGCAAAAATGCAAAGGCTATTTTGTCCAGGCGCGTGAAACCGAAGACATTTCGACGCAATTGAAACTGGTCTTTAGCCGAATCGGTTCAACCAGCATTGACGGGTTGCAGTTTGTCGCAGCAAATCCGGCGAACTTTTCGCACGTTTATTCAGTTCAATCGCCATCGCAATCTCAGCACACCTTTGACGGAGCGAGCCAGGCGTTCGTCGGGCGATATAAACAGCCGCAGCAAAACGCCGACGTGAAAGTTCAAGGCAAACTTGGCGACGAAGCCTTTGCGTTATCACGACGCGTCAATCTCCCGGAACTGGAAATCGCGCACGAACATTTGCCCAGGTTGTGGGCGCGCGCTCGCGTTGACGCGCTGCTGTATGAAATGAACCTGAACGGTGAGCGCGAAGATTACATCGCGGAAATTATTCGCCTGTCGCAGAAATACAAATTCGTCACACCGTACACGGCATTTCTGGCTGCGCCGCGTTCGCTGCTTCGCCCACGAGTCATTCAGCCAGGCGATCCCGTGATTCGCGTCAAAACCGACGCTTCGATCAAAGAAATTTTTGCCGAGTTGCCATTCGGCGAAACCCTGCCGCTGAAGTTCCT
>CAYLJQ010000112.1:0-13655 GCA_964383955.1 uncultured Heliomicrobium sp.
AGCAGTGGCGCCACGGACCGCAAAGCGCGTAAGCAGGTTTAATGGGTTGCCAGTTTTTTCGCTGAACCAAGTTGTCAGCGAAACGTCGCGCAAATTCACCGGCAGTTTTGGGTCGCAAACGGTGGGCGATTTTTCTACCACAACGCGTCCGCTGATCAATGCCATCGGCGTCATTGTCACAGTCAGACCAGTGATGTCCGTTCCCTTGACCGTGATACGGCGCGGCTCCGAGCGCACAATTTCGTCGGTATCGTAATTGCCGTGTGTCGCCGTCAGGATGTATTCGCCATCAGGAATTCCCTGGATGGAAAAAACAGACTGGCCTGCATTTGGCCGCGCCTGATCGCTGGCTGTCTGCGCTTCGGTGACGGTATGAACCAACGAAACGCTTGCCAGGTTGTTTGTGATCAGGGCTTCGCCGCCAACAACCTTGCCGCTGATGGTTCGCCCGGTTTCGCCGCGGAAGCGAATGTCTATGCCGGAGGTTTCTGTGCCAAGGCTGACATGAACTTCCGTTGCCGTGTCGCGCGTCGCCGATGGGTAGTAGGTCGGCGTTTGTCCGTGGTAAGGCGAAAATTGTTGCTGTATCCCCACTCCCATTGTTCCAGTTGAATTTGCCGCGACGACGTACGTTCCCGCCTGCAACCCGTAAATCCGGTAAATGCCACGGTCGTCGGTTGCGCGCTGCGGGCCGGAAACCTGAGCATTTTGTTTGTTGCCTTCAGCATCGCGTACGCGAATGAGCGAAATCGGAATGCTGATAACCGGATTGCCATTTGAATCGGTGACTTGCCCTGTGATAACGCCGCCTTTGACCATCGTGATGGTGATGCTGTCGCCGGGGCGATACCGGCGGCTACGCTCTTCAATCGGTAGAAGCTTTGAAAGGTAACCTTGGGCTGGAAGGGCCGACACGAAATAAGGATGATCCGTCAAACCGTTAAACTGAAAATTGCCTTCGGCGTCAGTGCTGGTTTGACGCGAACCTCCTCCGGACGAACCAAGCGCAACCTGGATATTGACCAGCGGTTTGCCGCTTTCGCTGACAACGCGCCCGGTAATCGAACCGCGCTCTTGAGCAGCAACGCCAAACCAACAAACCAGCAAGCAGGCAAAGACGGCAATTATGAACCGCATATTGAAAAGTTTCATTGCTTTTTGCCCTCCGGCGTCAGGTCAATGGTGAATGTGGCTTGAACCTGATTGTTACTAGTGACCACGATGCGTTGAGTTGATCCCGTAAGCCGTCTGACAGCATTGTTGATTTCCGCTGTGTTTGCTGCGGTATAGTTCGCAGAAAGCCGCACTTGATATTCGCCCGGCATCAACCCTTCAATAACAAAATAACCGCGCGCATCAACCGGGCTATATTTATCTGTGGCATTGGCTGTGGATTGCTTCGCATAAGCCATCAATTGAATTCCTTCCGGTAATTCTCCGCCGACAAAGATGACGCGCCCGCGAATTGCCGCCGTGCTGTGAGCGAAAATGACACGAACATTATTGATCTGCTCACCTGCGCGAATTTGTAGGGTGTCGTCTTTGACGGGAACGCCGTTTTGCTCAATGCGAACCAATGAAAGTCCTACAGTGTTTTCAAAATTCCTGAGTCGCGTTTTGCCCGCCGGAACACCAGCAAGCCGAAAACTGCCATCCGGTTTGACCTGGGTCGAGATTGCAAAAGAAGGAGCAACAGAGTTTGGGTCGGCCGCAGTGCCCAACCGGATTTGCGAACGTTTGGCCAGAATGGCCGGATCGTTTGTTCCTTCGATAATGGCCCAGCCGGTGATTGTCGCGCCGCGTTGCGCGCGAATTTCTATTCCTGATAAGTCGCGGTTAGTAATTTCAACCATGACAGGATCGCTGTAATACTCATCACGCTCGGAGGCGCTGCGTAGGAAGATGCCGTATTTGCCCGAGCGAAGCCCAGACATATGGAATTCACCGCTGGTGTCAGTTCTCGGCCCGGTTGTTGTCCAGCCGCCAACTTGTCCCGTAGGTGAGCGGACTTGGCCGAACCCCACGAATGTACCGGCAACTGGCTGTCCTGTTTGGTTGTCAATGACACGCCCGGAAATTTCGTAAGCACTGATCATTTTGCTAATGCGAATGTCTACGTCGGATGCTTCCTGGCCTTCTTCCAACTCAATGACTTTGGCTTTGGTTTGGTCCGTAGTGTCGGGATGAAACGTCTGCTCGACAAAGGTACGAGTCCTGACAAAGCTATTGGCATTCCCGTCTTTCAATGGCACGCCGACGCTGACCTGATACTTGCCGGGCGGCAATCCAAAAATGCGGTAAACGCCTCGGTCATCGGTGTTGTTTGCGCTGAAATTCAGCATGTTCTGCGGCACTCGCATGCGGTCACCAACTCTGGCTAACTGAACCTGTATCTCGGCAATCGGTTCGTTGTTTTCGCCCATCACGCTGCCGGTGATGACTGCGCCACGCTTCAACTGAAGCTCAATGTTTTCGATGGTTTCGCCGCTGGCCACATTCAGCGTTTTTCCCGGCACTACATACGAAAAATCACTGCTGGAGTAAAAGCCCGGCGTCAAAGCGCTAATCACATATTGCCCGGCGGCAACGTCCGTAAAGCGAAACCTACCGTCGGCATCGGTTTTGGTTCGCGCGGATTGTTGCGGCCCTGGCTGGTTTTGTATTTGCAAGCTGACGACGGCGTTTCGCATTGGCGAGCCATTGAGCGTGACACTGCCGCTGACTGTGGCGGCAGCATCTTTCTTTGTCGTTTGCGCCGAAGCAATTGGTAGCAGCAAACATAGGGCAGATAAAACAGAGAAGAGTCTGAACATAAACTACACCTCTCAATCAAAAACGCAGCACGTGGTCTTTGATGCGCTGACAGGCTTTCAATTCGATTTCGTTTTTGGCGGCTTCGGCTTCTTTGCGAAGCTTCAATCGTTCGGCAGCATCCCAGGCAATTGGCGATGGCGAACGGTCAGCAGGTTCGCTGTCTGCGACTGGTTTTGCCAGCAGCAAGTATTTGCCCGGAGCCAGATTCGTAAAAGCGAACGAACCGTCGCTGGCCGCGAGTTTTTCGCTGTAGCGCAGCAAATCATCGGCGGCAACCGCTTCAGCCGGGATCAGGTAGATTCGCAACCGCGAAGGCAATCGCGTGTCTTCTTTGGCGGCGGAAATTTTTCCGCGCAAACTGGCTGCGCCTTCGGCCAAAGTGACGTTCACGCCGCTGATTTTCTCGCCTTGTTTCAGCAAAACTCCGTTGCGGGCAATGTCTGTGGCGGGTTTGGCGGCAGGAAGAGAAAGCGATTTTACGAACAGATTTTCGTTCGACAAGCTCAGCCCCAACCGGTAGCGAATTGCGCTCAGCTTGCGAATCTCAAACTCTCCCTTGTCGCTGACCGCGCCTTCTGCAATTGGAGGCTTACTGGCGAGTTCCTGTTCGCCGCGCGCTTTTTCTTCGGGCCGGGCGGCGACAATGATTTCTTCCAGCACGGTTCGTCCCGGCGTTTCGCAAGCAGTTTGCGAAGTTTCGATGACGATCCGACCGGCGATGGAACCCAGCGGAAGCATTCGCAAATCCAGGCCCGTCATATCAGCGCCTCTGACAGCGATGCGGCGCGGAGCGGAAGCGGCTGGCGCGTCGGCGTTGTCTTCACGGGCGATCAGTTCGTAATCGCCGTCTGTGACGCCAAAAAAATCAAAGCCACTTTCTCCGCGCCCAGGAACATATTTCGTCGCAATTACGGTTTGCGTGGCAACGTGTACCAGTTCCACATTGGCCGATTCTTTGGCTCCGACGAGCTTGCCACTGACGGCGTGGCCGCGTTCGCCGCGATAGCGAATATCCACGCCGTTCACTTCGCCGCCGCTGGCAACCTGGACTTCGACGGCAGTGTCGCGGGTGGATGAAGGGTAGTAGGTCGGCGCTTCGTTGTCATACAGCGAAGCCTGGGAATCCCAGAACGGATTGCCGTAATTGGCCAGCAGCAGATACGTGCCGGGCGGCAGCCCAAAAAAGCGATACACGCCACGGTCATCAGTCGGCGTTTGGCGAGTTTGCGATTGCGCGCTCACCGGATTTCCATCGGCGTCTTTGACCAGAATCGCCGCCAGCGGCATGGCAATCAGCCCTTCGCCAGCGGCATTGGTGACGCGGCCTGTGATGACGCCACCGCGAATCATGTTCAGCGTTATGCTTTCGCCAATGCGAACGCGGCGAGGTTCGGCTCGTTCGGCTGCGGATTTCGGAGCAGGAACGTAGGCGCGTCCACCGGAAACTTCAGCGGAGTAAGCTCTTGCAGGCAAATCGTTGAATCGGAAATTGCCTTCGTCGTCCGTGCTGGTGGTGCGTGCCTGGCCAAATTGGGTTGCGCCTGTTGGCAACATCCGAACTGTAATCCCTGATATGCCCGTGCCTTCGTCATTGACGACCCGACCGGTGATTGTGCCTTTGGATTGCGTTTGTGCCAGCGTTGAAAGTGAAAGTGCGGTCAGCAGCAAAATAGAAAAAAGAATTTGGCGTTTCATTGTTTGCCCTCCGTGCGGACAAGATTGCCTTCCCTGCGGCTGAGATCAATCAGTAATTCTGTTTGGGCTTCGGCGTTGTTGGCGACGGTGACGCGCTGTTTAATGTCCGCCAGCAATTTTTTCAGTTCTTCGAAACCGGACGGCGGTTCACTACTCAGGGAAGTCGCGCTGGGAAAAATTTCATATTCGCCCGGTGGCAAGTTTTCGATTCTGAATTGCCCGCGCGGATCAATCTGGCTGGCAAGGCCGACGTTCATACCGCTATCTGCGCGACGCGCTCTGACAGTCAAACGAACAAAGTCCGGTATTTTGCCCATGATGCGCGCCTGTCCGCGAACAATGCCTGTCCCGTTACCCAGCACCAGTCGCACGCCTGTAATTTGTTCGGCTGTGCCGACGTCAATGCCGTCACGCTGAGGCACGCCGTCGCGTTCGATCCGCAAAATTGAAAACCTTTTGGAAGGTTCGCTCGACACAATCGCAAAACTGACCTTTCCCGGCGGCAACCCGTTGATGGTGAAGCTGCCGTTGGGTGACAGGGAAACTGGCGAACGATTATCCCTCGTTGTCAGCATCTGGCTGTTGACCGTAAAGGAAACTCGCAGGGAAGGAACGCTGGCCATTGTCGTGGGATCATTGCTTTCGGGAATGGCAACACCGCTGATTGAACTACCACGATGAAGTTTCAGTTCCAGGCCTTCGACATCGTGATCGGTGATTTCAAATCTGACCGGTTCGCTGTACGAGTTGTCTGCTTTTTGGGGTTGCGCGGAGGCAGCGTATTTGCCCGGCAGAATATTTTGCACTCGAAATTCACCGGCGGAGTTGGTTGGCGTGCCTCCAAACGAAGACATTCCTACTGCATTGCCGCCAACAGAAATGATGCCGTAACCGACTTCCAGGCCGATGGCCGGTTGTCCATTTTCAGCGTAAGTCACGCGTCCGGCGATGTCGTAGTTTTTCTTCAATCCGCCAATGACAATATCAACTCCGGTGGTTTCACGGCCCTCAGTGACTTCAACTGGCTTGGCCTGGGCTTCATTTGTCACATCCGGGTAATACGTCATTTGGTAAAAAACGCGCGAAGTAGTGAACGTCATTGTGTTTGGACGCTGCTCGAAACCCAGTCCGACCAGATAGCGCCCAGCTTGCAACCCGTAAAGCCGGTAAATACCTCGATCATCCGTCGCGTAAAACATTCCATTCGACCCAAGCGAGACCCGTTCCGGTTTTCCCTGTTCGTTGACTCGAAAGATTTGAAGGGATTCGCCGACGATGGGATTGCCGCGCGAATCTGTCACGCGACCGGTAATGACGCCGCCCAGCTTGAGCGCAATTTCGACCTCGGCATTTTCGCCGTCTGCCAGGTTGATCGTCTTCCCTTGTGGGCCGTATTGATTGTCGCTAGGCGCGACGAAGCCCGGCGCGACCGCGCCAACCACATACCGTCCGGCTTTCACACGCTCAAATCGGAATCGCCCGGCTTCATCGGTTTTGGCGCGCAACGTGTCTTTCTGGATGTATTGCGTGGCGGGCTGTAAGGCGACGGAAACATTGCGGGCCGGTTCGCCCTTCAGCGTGACTAGGCCGGAAACGGTAGCCGTGCCCGTTGTTTGCGCTTCCAGCGGTGACGCCAACAAGACAAACACCAAGAAGGCAAAGATTCGTTTGAACATGGCGGATGCTCCTTCAAAATCGCAGCACGTGATCTTTCACACGCTGGCAGGTTTTCAATTCGATTTCGTTTTTGGCGGCTTCGGCTTCTTTGCGAAGCTTGGCGCGTTCGGCAGTTTCCCAGGCAACGGGCGGCGGCAAGCGATCAGATGATTCGCTCTCAGCAACAGCTTTTGCCAGCAGCCAATATTTTCCAGGCGCTAGGTTGGTGAAAGCGAACAAGGCGTCCGTCGTTAGAACTTCTCGATAGCGCAACACGTCTTCGGCAGCCGTTGTTTCCGCCGGAACCAAGTGAACGCGCAAACGGGAAGGGAATTTGCCGCCCGGTTTGACTTCCAGTTTGCCGCGCAAGCTTGAAGCTCCGTCGGTGATGGTGACGGACACGCCACTGAGTTTCTCGCCGGCCTTCAGCAAGGCTCCGGCGCGAGCCAGATCACTTGTTGTTGCAGCAGGTTTGGCTGTTGCGGGTCCCGTGGAAGACGCCGAAGTTATGGATTTGATGAACCAGTTTTCGCTGGGCAGGTTCGGTTCAATTCGATAGCGGCCAGCCGCCAGCGCGTTCATTTTGAATTCGCCTTTTTCGTTCGGCACAAAAATTTGCTGATAGCGAATTGCCTGCGCGATGGAATCCGCCGGCTTTTCTTCACGGCGCGCGTTGAGGATCAACTCTTCTATCGAGCTTTTGGTTTTGGGTTCGCACGCATTTGACGACGCTTCGATGACGACTTTTCCGGCAATGGAAGCCATCGGCAGCATTTTCAGTTCAATGCCAGTGACATCTGCTCCACGGACGATTACGCGGCGCGGTTCCGAGCGTGTGTTGCTGTCACCATCCTGACTGCCCTGATCCGCAATCAGATCGTATTCGCCGTCCGGCAAACCCAGAAACACAAAACCGTTGTCCATATCGCTGGGTCGTGCAGCCGTAATTCCCATGTGCATTCCGCCGGGATAGGTCAGCATTGCAATGTTGCTCATGTACGTGGCCGGGCCTGTGGATTCGCTGCTTCCAACAACTTTCCCGCTGACGACATGCCCCTGTTCGCCCCGATGACGAATGTCCACGCCGGTAACTTCCATTCCGGCGGAGACCTGAATTTCCGTGGCGGTGTCACGCGTCGCCGAAGGATGATAAGTCGGTGCATCTCCATCGAAAGACGATTGCTGGCCGTAAAACGAAGCTCCGTTGTGGTTGACGGACACGACATAAGTCCCAGGCGTAAGCCCGTAAATTCGGTAAATTCCCCGGTCATCGGTGGATCGTGTGCGGTACGTTTGACTGCGGATTGGCGCGCCTTCCGCATCACGAATACGAAACGCTGTGACATAGGCGTTGATCATCGGATCGCCGCTGGCAAAACTGGCTCGCCCGGTGATGACACCGCCGCGCGTCATGCGGATGGTTGCATGCTCTCCAATTCGATAGATTTGTTGAGGAGAGTTGGCCGGTCGTGAAACTTGAACATAACCGCGCCAGTCCAAAGCCGTGATTGTATAGCTTCGCTGCGGCAGGTTGGTGAACTGGAAATTGCCTTCTTCGTCGGTCAACGCCGTTTTGAGTGTACGGGACGCCGTATTGCTGGCGTATGCGTTCAGCATCACTGTCATGCCCGACATCGAAGCGCCATCATCAGTAACGATGCGCCCTGTGATTGTCCCGCGTTGTTGCGCGCTGACGGAAGCCGACAAAATGAACAGAATCAGCAAACTGGCGGCGAGAAGGCTGAAAAGCCGTATGAAGGGGTTCATTCGTTGTTCTCCTTTTGGCTGAGGTCAATTAGGAATTCGGTTGTCATTTCGCTGTTGCCGACCGTCACGCGGTGGGTGCGTTTGCTGATAAATGCCAGCATCTTGACCACTTCCGGTGTGGGATTGGGTACGTACGCTATAAGCCTCAGTTCGTATTCTCCAGGTGGCAAGCTTTTCAGGATGAACTGGTTGCGCGCATCCACCTGGGTGTAAAACTCGCTGCCCGATCCGTCCAGGAATTTGGTGAACAAGTTGAGTTGCGTGTTTGCGGGAAGCTCGCCACCGACAATCTTCAACTGTCCGCGAACGATGCCTGTGCCGTACCCGAACACAACGCGAAGGTTGGCGATGTTTTCCCCCTGTTGAAGTTCAAGTCCATCGGTGATGGGAGCGCCGTTGTATTCAATGCGAATCTGTTTCAAGCCGTCTCCGGGTGTGAATGCTTTGATATCGGCTTTGCCGGGTTTGACACCGCTGAAGCGGAAATTGCCACCGGGGCCGGGTTTGGCGCTACGACTCATGCCCGCATCTGAAGCACGGTAAATCAGGTTCAGGTTTAGGCTGGATAACTGTTTCAAAATGGCCGGATCGTTTGTTCCTTCGACGACCGCCACCCCGCTGACCGAACCGCCACGGTGCGCTTTGATCTCGATGCCAGCCAGGTCACCGTCCGTGACTTCGACTTGCGTCTGGTCGCTGTAAAAATCTGTTGTTTGGGAATCAAACCGCGAATCGGCAAACACAGCGTATTTACCCGGCAATACGCCCTGAATCTGGTATTCGCCCTGCGCGTCCGTCGCGCTCATCCCGCCAAAGGAATTCATAATGCGGCCGTTGGGCATCACCGTACCGTAGCCGAGTCGAATGCCCGCGACCGGATGACCTGTTGCAGCTTCGATGACTCGGCCTGAAATGTCGTAGGTCTTTTTGGACTCGGCGATTTTGATGTCAACGCCAGTGGCTTCCGCTCCTTCGCCAAGTTCGATGATCTTTGCCTGTTTTTCATCTGTGGTGTCCGGGTGAAAGGTTTGGGCAAAATACAACCGCGACATATCGGGAACACCCGCGCCCGCTTGCGGCGGCACTCCCAGGCTGATTTTGTACTTTCCGGCGGGCAGGCTGTAAATGCGGTACACGCCGCGATCGTCCGTACGCGTCATTTCGCCGTTAATGTTAAATGGCGAGAAATTGCCGCGCGCATCGAGTTTCGTTAACCGCACACTTTTTTCGACGATAGGGTTGCCGGATGAATCTGTGACGCGCCCCGTGATGACCGCACCGCGCTTCAGCCGCAATTCCACGTTTTCCAGTGTTTCGCCGTCAGTCAATGTCACCATCTTGCCGGTGACGAGTTGTGAATCGTCGGCGGAAACAAAGCCTGCCGCCAGCGCCACGATCCGGTATTGCCCGGCATTCAGGTTGGAAAAACTGAAGCGGCCTTCATTGTCGGTTTTGACGCGCGAGTATTTGCTGCGATCCGGGACGTATGGAGCGCCGCCGGGACCGCTTTGCTGCGGCTGCAAGCCAACGGAAACTCCGGCAGCCGGTTCGCCCTTCAAGCTGACGCGTCCGGAAATGGCGGCAGTGCCGATTTTGGTTGGAGTTTGGGCATAACTCTGGATGGCAAACACCAGAATTAGCGACAACAGGAACGAGGTGCGGATCAACATGGCCGTGACTCCTTTGAGGTAGCACGGATTTTCCAACCCGCGCTGGACTTTCTTGGAAGCAATCTTCCTGCTCGGAAGCATTTGCTGGTATAGACATAAGCAGATTGGAAAATCTGCTTTACCAGCGCAGCACGTGATCTTTCACGCGCTGGCAAGGCTTGAATTCGATTTCGTTGTTGGCGGCTTCGGCGTCTTTTCTCAGTTTCAGGCGTTCGGTGGCGTCAAATGCCGCAGGGCGTGATTTGTCTTTTTCGGTGTCGGTGATGGAACGCGCCAGCAAACGGTACTTGCCTGGCGCAAGGTGTTTGAATTCAAACGAACCGTCTTTTTCGGTGAAATCTTCGTGGTAGCGCAGCACGTCGTCCGCCGCCGTCGCTTCTGCCGGAACCAAATGGACTCTCAGATTGGCGGGCAGGTTCCCGGTTTCCTTCGCTGTGACGCGGCCTGACAGGCTGGCAGCGCCTTCGGCAAGAGTGATTTCCAAGCCCGAAAGTTTCTCTCCGGCTTTCAGGGTGATGGGCGAACGTGCCGCGTCCATTTTGGTTTTGGCGGCTCCACTGGCCGGAAGCGTTATGGAACGAATGAACCAGGTTTCGCCGGGCAAGTCAGGTTCGATGCGATAGGTGTCCGGCTCCAAATTGAGAAGCGTAAATTCGCCTTTTTCATTGGGAGCGATGGGGCGGTCAGTGGCTTCGTCCACTTCGGCCAGCAACGAATTAAGCGAGCGCGGATTGCGAAGCAAGCTTTTCGAGCGCACCAGAATCTCTTCTACGGATAGCTGCGCTTTGGTTTCGCATTTGGCTTCACCGGATTTGGCTGGTTCCAGAATCACGCGCCCGTTAATCATTCCATACGCCACCATGCGCAGGTTCAGGCCCGTTACGTCCGTGCCTTTGACCGAAACTCGTTGAGGCGCACAGGCGGAGCCACTTTCATCATTGCGGCCACTCATCCGAGCGTAAATCTCGTACTCGCCGTCCGGAATACCAAAAAAGACAAAAGCCTTGGATTGATCGGCAGAGCTTGATGCAATGATCTGTCTGGATGCGGCGTGAAGAAGTGAAATACCAGCGCTTCGGAACGGCTGGGATGAATCAGTTGCGCCGGAAACGATTCCGCTGATGGCATGACCCTGATCGCCTCTGAATCGAACGTCAATGCCTGTTACTTCGTCTCCGGGGCGGACGGTAATTTCCATTGCCGCATCGCGTGTTGTCGAAGGGTAATAAGTTGGCGCTTCATTGCCGCCACCGCCAACCCAGCGTTCGATAGAATTTGATTCGATGCCGACAATGTAAATGCCCGGTAGCAACCCGTACACCCGGTAAATGCCCCGGTCGTCCGTCGAAAACTGATCGCCCCACATGGAAGATTCTCCGTTGCGCACTGTTTTACCGTTCAAATCGCGCAAACGTTGAATTTTCACTTGAGCGCCGACAAAAGGTTCGCTGGTTGAATCCACAATGCGACCGGTGATGACGCCGCCTTTGACCAAACGAATCGTCGCTGTTTCGCCGGGGCGGTAATGCCTGGTTGACGCTTCGTCCACCGAAACATATCCGGGCGCCAGGGCGGAAATGGAATACGAGCCCGGAGCAACTCCCGCAAGTTTGAAGCTGCCTGTTTCGTCACATTGCACTTTCTGTTCGTCGCGGTTACCGCGAATGCCTACAGGAGTGATTTCGACCATTGCTCCGGCGGCGGGCTGTCCGTCCTCCAGCAAAACGCGCCCGCTGAGCACGCTTTCAGGTTTCGCCTGCGCAAACGACAGCCCACACAAACAGAACAACCAGATCGAAACGAAAGCAAGCTTGAATCGTTTCATCAGCGTTCCTCCGGGTCTTTGCGGCTGGGGTCGTAAGTCATTGTGACACGAGCTTCCGCACCTGAAGTCACAGTTACTCGCTGCCGAATTAACGTTCGCATTTGGTAATTGTCGCCATCCGTGCGGCTGAAGTTATTTAATCGAAGTTCGTATTCGCCGCTGGGCAGGTTGGTCAACTCGAACCGGCCTTTGTCATCCACTGGCGCGTTGAATCCGCGACCGGAGTTGTTGCCGACAATGTTGGCTTCGATGAAGTTCGAGACGCCGCCAAGCGGTTGCCCGCCGACAATCTGCACCTGTCCGCGAATGACGCCAGTGCCCGACGAAAAGACCAGCCGCAGATCAGTGACCTTTTCGCCTTTGGTTAATTCAATGAATTCCTTGATCTCCACCCCGCCGCGTTCAATTCGCGACAAGTAAATTCCACGAGGCGCATACGCGCCGAATCGGATTTTTCCGGGAGCAACACCTGAAAGCAAAAAGCTGCCGTCCGGTTTGAGCGGCATTTGATGGTGCGAGCGCGGCTGATCCTGCTGGTCTTGCAGGCCGTTGACTTCCGTATGCGCGTAAACCTGAACCTGGGAAAGCAAGGTTTTCAGTGCCGGATCGTTGGAACCTTCGACGACGCTGATGCCGCTGAGCGTACCGCCGCGAACGGCTTTGATTTCCACACCGGAAATATCACCGTCCGTGATTTCAAAAGTCATTGGCTCGGCATAAAACTCGCTGCTTTCCATCCATCCTGCATACAGTCCGGCGTTGTACTTGCCGCGCGCCAAGCCGGTCAGCCGAAAATTGCCTAGCTGATCTGCCTGGGAATAGCTGCTGCCGCCTCCCGGGTCTTCATTATTGTTTTCCTGATTGGAATGGACTTTGTTGGCGCTAATGTGAACGTTGGGGACGGGCTTTCCGGTGTCGGCTTCGATCACGCGTCCGATGGCTTCGTAGCGTTTGCGCGAAACGCCCAGCCGAATGTTGATGTCTGTTACTTCTATCCCGGCGCTGACTTCGATAATTTTGGCTTGGTTTTCATCGGGCGCATCCGGGTAAAACGTCCGCGGGTATCTGGTGGCGGAAAAGTAATCCTCTTCACCGCCTGCAGACAGTACATATCGTCCAGGCGGCAAACCATACATTCGATACACGCCACGATCATCTGTTGAGCGTTCGCCATAATCGCCTCCACGGCCTTGAAAGCGTGTTCGACCATCCGGCCCGACGGAAACCTGAAGTGCCCGAACCGAATGTGCGATGACAGGGCGACCTTCTGAATCCGTAACTTGACCAGTAATCACGCCTCCGCGCACGAGCGAGAAATCCACGTTTTCGCGCGATTCGCCAGCATCTATTGTCACAAGAGTCGGCTCTTCGTTTCTGGTACCTCCGTTTGATGCCACGAACGCTTTGGAAGCGGAAATGAGGATGTACCTGCCGGGCGGCAGATTGGTCATTTGGTATCTGCCTTCAGCATCGGTTCGGGTTTTGAAAGAAGGGCGGCTGATCGAACCGTCGGCTTGCTGCCGCAGCGTTTGCGGCGATTCCGGATTCAACGGAATTTCAATGGCTGTGATCTGGATATTCGATGCCGGCTGACCATTGATCGTCACACGCCCGTAAATCGAACAATTGCGCGGTCGCAGGTCGCGCTGCAACTCGGCAGGGCGCGTTTGCGCAAATGCAAATGTTGCGGGCAGAAAGAGAAGAAAAAACGAGCAGAAAAGCCTGACAAAGGAATTGGGCTGCATAAATGGCTCCTCTGAAGCTTGGTAGGGCAGGTTCCCAACCTGCCCGCTGAAAATGTGGCAGGTTGGGAACCTGCCCTGCCAAATTTCTGATTCAGTCTGTCATCGAATCTGCGAAAAAGGAGTTGGCCGCAAAAACGACGCGTGGATATTAGACACTGCCTCCGGATCAGTCCAGCCCGGTTTGCTTTTGACACGCGCCCAATCCGGATTGGCTCGGAATGCGTCCCAGGCTTTTTCCCGTGCTGCCATGTTTTCGTAGCCAACCATATAGGTCAGGGAAGGCAGCCGCGTTCCAATCACGCCTTCGCCAAAAAAGACCGGCAGCATTCCGCAGGCGCGGAAAATCTTGATTTCTTCCTGGTTGAACATTTCCACCTTGTTGCGCAGCGAAAATGCGTTACGCGATTCATAAGTGCGAAGTTCAAACAAGCGCGCTGGTTGTTTTTCGACAACTGATGGCAGTTCGACTTTCAAATGCGAATC
>CAYLJQ010000113.1:0-13639 GCA_964383955.1 uncultured Heliomicrobium sp.
TAATTGAGTATGGCTACAGGGTTCATCATTCTGGAAGATGGCAGATGCTTCGCCCCACAGTGGCGATGTTATGACTTTGTCTTGCGGGAAGTAATAACTGTGCTCGTTAATGATTTGAATGAGCAGGAACTCGCAAACTGGCTAACGTGCCTTTTACCAGGTTCGAGTGATGAAGAAGAAATCGGTATTGGCGCCTGGGTGCGGAAGTCTGACGGGGGAATAATTTCTCGGCATTTTGATGTCAGGGAATTGACCAAGGACAATCAGCATCTTTTCAATCAAGCAGCGCGCTTGGCCTTATTGCGTGTGCAAAAAGCTTCAGCCGGTAAACTTGAAGACAGCATGGGTTGCTTGTCACACCTTGTTGATATGATTGAGCGGGCTGAAAAAGGCGAGCCACCGTTAAGTATGTCGGATTGGACTTGCGTGCAACCACCATCTGGCCAGAAAGCTGGCCCTGGATGGTGACTGCTGCTTGGCAAATTACGCGAACAATTCCTGCACCGGTTTGAAGCCGACGTATTTCGTTCCCGAAGCCGGTTCGACGTAATGAAACGCTCGGCCCGATGGCGTGTTATCAATTGACTTCGTCCAGTCAATTCCCATCGCCGAATAAATCGTGCAGGCGATGTCTTCCATATAAATTGGCCGTTTGGCAGACCATCCAAAGTCTGTGATTTTGCCGCCTGCGTCGTCAGTTTTGCCGATAACCGCGCCGCGACGAATGCCTCCGCCAGCCAGCATCCCTGAATGAACCTGCATGTAATGTTCGCGGCCAAGCCGTGTTTCGCTGATGGCTCCGGTGGTGCGGCCAAATTCGCTCATTGCCACGACCAGCGTTTCATCCAGCAAGGTTTTGCCGGGCGTAAATTTTGACGGCGTGCTGTCCAGGTCTTTGATCAGTGCGCTGAATGCAGTATCCAACTCGCGCATCAGTACCGGATGATTGCGGGAGTTTTCTTTGTAAATGTTTCCGTGGTGATCCCAGCCGCCATGGCTGGCCATGATGAACCGCGTTCCAGCGTCCGCTTTGAACAGGTTGCGCGCTAATGCGAGCGAATTGCCGATGCTGCTGGAACCGTAGCGCTTTTTGTCATCATCGGTCAGTGTGAAAATTTGCGGCACACGCGGATCGTTCATAATCGCCCAGGCTCCGCGATAGTATTCGTGATAATCGCCAAAGCTTCGATCCACGCTGCCATTGCCGCTGCGCCCTGTGTCCGTTCTGAATGCTCCATCAAGTTGCTGCAACCGTTCCCAGCGCCGCTGCATTGTCGCTTCCATTCCTTTTTGCGGAGAAAGATTTGGCGGAGCGTCACCAACGGACAAGCTCATTGGCCCGAACTCTGCGGACATAAAACCCTGATTGATCAGCCCCGCCTGATTGCCAGCCATGTTCATGACAATAAACGGCGGCAATGAATCGCTGGTTTTGCGCTGATTGGCAAGTTCGTGGCAAACCACGGCTCCGATGGAAGGAACTTCTTTCGACAAAGCTAGATTCAATGGATGCCCTGTCTGGATGTAATACTGCGCGCGTCCGTGAACCACATCCCACGCGGCCATCGAACGCACGACGGTGAGTTTGTCCAGCACGCCGGGCAGATTCGACATCACGCCGAAGGGAAGTTTCAGGTCGTTTCCAAAGCTGCGAATGTCGAAATACTTTGGAGTCCACGCGCCTTCTTTGGCGTCCAGGGTATCTATCTGGCTCATGCCGCCGTCAATGTTGACGAATAGCACTTGCCTGGCTGTCGCCACTGGCTGAACTTTCTGCACAGCGCGAACATTGAATGGGTGGAAAGCATTCAAGGAACCGCCAACCAAACTGAGACCGCCGACACGCAACAATTCGCGCCGAGATAGTGATGGGATATTCCGTTGTCTTTGATTCATAAATTATCTTTGGCCTCCGTTTTGTGTTCCAGCAGGAGCTCCGGAGTTTTGCAACACGCGCGGCTGATCCAGAACCCAGCGGCGAATGATCTGGTAACCGCGCTCCGACGGCGTGTAGCGGCGACCGCCTTGATGGCCGTCTTCTTTGCCCGTTTGGACGTTCAGCGGTTTGCGCAACAGTTTGCTGGTTTCGATGTCGGCAACATTCACGCGCTGTTGCAGGATCAAATAATTCTTCAGCATGTTTTGAATTGTCCAGAACCCGTTGCCGTCTGGCCCGGCTAGTTCCATGGAAGGCACGCGACCGGCAACGGCGTGGCATTTCATGCAGGACATTTCATCCATTCGCTGGTTGCGGTTGAGTTCCGGGGCCACGTAATCGCTGAAGTAACGGAAGCTGGCGACAAATTGCGGCGACAGGTTCGCCTGATCTTTTAAGCCGACTGCCAGCGGCTCTTTTTTCACGGCGTCCTGCAATTCCGCCATCCAGGTTTGCGCGTCGGCATACTTCAACGCATTGCGCGCGACATTGCTCTTTTCGGTTTCGACCAGGTTTTTGAGAGCGGCTTGCACCGTCGGGTTTTGCCGCAAGGCAGTTGTGTTTGCCAATCGCAATGCAATGTTGCGGCTCATCACCGGCGTTGACGGTTGCAGCATTTGCACGAACAGTTCGACTGCACGAGCGCGAGCGGCGGCCAGTTCCGGCGAAAGCTGCTGTTTGTTTGATGAATCTACTTCGGGGATGCCTTCGTCAAACGCGGCCACCCAGGCCACACTCGGCAGCCAGAAATGCGAAGTCAACGGATTTTTCGACGCGCCGGGAACGAAGCGCAACAGCTCCGGCGTGTGCAAATCCGTATTCGTTGCCAGCATTGCGCCCATTCGATCAGCAACATACCAGTCCGCGTCGGGCAAACCCATCGGACGCACGGCGGCTTCGGCTGCGTCAATGATCTTTTTGAGTTCGACGGCAGTTGGTTCGGCGGTGTGTTTGGGAATCAGCAAGCTGTACAGCAAATTGCGCTGTTCCGTCGTTTTGGGCACAGCCCATTTGGCCCGGCTGAACAATCGCAGAACGGGTTGCGCCAGCGACTGGCGGCGGTCGTAATCCGGCGCGGCGCGAATGATTTGTTCCACCAACGGTTCGATCTTTTCCTGCACGGCGGGTAAGGTTACTGCGCTGGGATCGCTAACCGCAGCAGCGGCCAGCGTGCGAAGCTCTTCGGGGCCGTGCGTTGAATAATCAATGACTTTTTCCTGCAACGGTTCATAGGCGACGTTTGCTGCGCCTTCCATGATCAAACGCAATTCAGGAATGTTTGCCGCATCGGTTTTGCCCCACAAACGCAAAACCGCTTTGCCCATCATCTCGGTGCTGTTCGCGGTGATGTAACCCATTTGACCTGGACCGCCGTCGCCTCCGGCAGCGGCGTAAAACGTGGCGGAAATGGCCACCAGACGGCGCGCCAGCCGCTCTTTGACGGGATCGCTAAGCGAAGCGTCATCAAGTTTCTGTTCAAGGGTTTTGAACAATCCGGCCAATTCTTTGTACTGATGCTCTTCGCTGCCGTTGGCTTTGTGGCCGTTGACGACAAATAACGCGTGGCTTTGGTAACGGAATGTGTTTTCGACCAATGTGTTTGGCTCGGCAGCCAGCAGTTTTTTCGTCCACGCTTGGTTGATGGCTTCGCGTACGGGCGGATTCCAAATCCACCATTGCCAGGCAGCGCGTGCGGCCCAGGCGCGAACCGCCGGGTGTTTATCGTCATTGATCGCGCGATCAAGCAAGGCCGTCAGCCGCTGCTTGCTGAACGCCGGTTTCGGCATCACGGCGTCCGCGCGAATGCCTAATGCTTTGGCAATGCTTTCGCGTGTCAAATCGCTGCCGGTTTCAAACGCGACGAACACAGCACCAAAGCCTTTGTCGTCGAGCAGCGTTTGTTCCATCGCCCAGCTTGCGGCATCACGAACCATCTTGACCGGATCGCCCATCAGTTTGATCAGTGAAGGCACCCCGCGTTCGTGATGGACTCCGCCCAAAGCCATTGCTCCCCAAACGCGAACCTGCGGGCTGGCGTGCGTCGAAGCCTGAATCATCAGATCAATCAATGCCGGATCGTCCGAATGCGACAAGGCGCGAACGCGGGCGATAGTTTCTGGCAAGGATTCTCCAGCGCGAGCTGTGAACTGTGCGCGCGTCAGCTTGACCGGTTTTTCCGGGTACAGACGCGACAGCGCGTGCAGCGCATAACTTGTCGTGACAAAACCCGTCAGCGCGTTTTTGTTCCACCGTCCATACGGGTCTTGAATCCGCAACAAAGCTTTGACACCGCGCGCCACCGCCGGATCGCTGTCGTTGTATCCAAGCGCGTGAAAGGCAATCAGCGCCAGCGCGGTTGGCGCTGGATCATACTCGCCATTGGTTTTCCACTTGTCGCCCTCAAGCTTGCCGGGATCGAATCCCCACGTGCCGTCTGCGTTTTGAATGGCGCGCAGCCGAGCTTCATCTTTCTTGATGGTTTCCTGAATTCGCGCGACCAGCTTTGCAGCCTCGTCGGCAGATTTCAGTTTGTACGCTGGAAACAGTGCAGGCGGCGGTTCAACCGGTTTGCCGTCATTTGATGGCGACGGCGTCGGTTGCGGTTTCGGATCAGGCGGAAGCGTTGGATAAATCGTGCGTGCTTTTTGGTTTTGCGCGGCGTAATCCTGCGGGAAGTAGCGTTTGAAAAACTCTATCCGGTTCGACAGGTCGTCGCTGTAACGTGGCAGAACGCTCAGCATCCGATCCGCTTTTTCTTCCAGCGCGGCCAGATAGCGCGGATGGCCGGTGCGGTCCCAGGCCGTGCGCAGAATTTCTCCGGCGTAGTTGTACACAATGGATTGGCCTACGTTTGATCCCGGGCCAGCGGCGTTGATGCCGCTGGGATCAGCGGTCTGGATCGTGTGGTTGGCGGCGCGAATCGCCTGCATTGAATGCAGCTTGCGCGCAGGAACGACTCGTTCGGCGGTGCAAACATTATGACCAGCGACGCGCGTTCCGGCTGGGCCGTCGCCCACATCCAGCGGGGCGAGGCTGGTGTTGTTTGCCGCGTCTTTCAGGTAATTGGTCGGGCGCAGCGATTCGTACATCACGTTCACCAAGCGCCGGAAGTTTTGTTTGTTTTCGACGGTGTAACCATTTTCCATTGGCCCGGCTGGCCCCCAAACGCCGGATTGCGTGTGGCAGCTCATGCAATGTGTGCCCATCAGATTGCCAGTGTCACGAATTCGCCGTTCGACCGAAGCGCCTCGCGGGCGATTGGTCAACCAGGAATCCACCTGTCCAATGTGGTCATACATCGCCTGTCGCACGGCCAGGCGTGGATCGTCATACGGCGCGGGTTTCAACACGCGAAGCTCCAACTCATATCCGGGAGCGTTGGCTTCGGCGCGCAGGAAATATGTTTTGCCGGGTTTCAACACGCGAACGATGGCTGCGCGATGCTGCTCGTTCTGTTGATGCACACGTTCGTTTTCGTTTCGGCCTTCAGTGTACTCAGCCAATGTGCCAGTCGGGTCTGCGGCATAAACCCTTAACTGCGCCGCCAGCGTATGATCGGGAATCGCCAGGTTTGCGGTCAGCAAACGCGGTTCTTTGCCATTGAAATTCAGCCGAAACCAGTCGTCGCCGGATTTGCCGACTTTGCCGTTGTCAAAATATTCGATGTCGTCCGCGCCGCCATTGATGCGAATCGTCTGAATGCCTTCGCCCTCTGGTAGTGTAATTTCCTGGCCGAGTTCCGGCGTGTCGTTGGGTTCGAATTCCACGAAGCTTCCGGCTTTTGCCGAAGCATTCAGGTCATTGGGCAGATCAATCGGATTGATCGTCACGGCCAGCGGAACCGTTTTGCCGCTCGGCCACGGAGTCAATTTGGGAAAGGTGACCGCATTCGGCGCAATGCCGTCTTCGCGCCAGCGAATACTTTCGGGGTTGGAAAAGGTACTGGCTTCGTCGGTGACAGGCGCGATTTCCAGCCGGTATTGCCCTGCGACCGGCGCGCGATACACCAGGTACAAATCCGAATCCAGCGCGTGCAGCACTTTTCGCCAATCGGCGGTGGGAGCCGTGTAGATGCCAAACGCGTCAGCTTTGCGCCCGGTGACGACTGGCAGCGCTTCGCCAGCATCAGCTTTTTCCAGCGTCCAGCGAACGCCGATACGCCCGTGTTGCGGCAACGCAGAAGGCGAAGGCAGGCTGACCGATAGCTCAAACGTTTCGCCGCGTTTCAATTGAAGCCGTTTTTCCCACAACGATTGAAAGGGCAGGTTCAGCTTCACAGGTGTCAGGCCGGTGCCGGTTTTCTCTGCGCTCAGGCTGGCTTCGCTGTTGTTCCACCAGAACAGGATGACAAACAACGCCAAACAGACCGCAAATGAAATTGCTCGACGATTCGTGTACGGCTTCATGTTCCCTCGCTTGCGAAAAGTGATGATGGTTTCGATTTCAAAACTGCGTTACGCGAAAAGTACAAAATTTTCGGCGTTTCGTCTATTTTGCACGTGCAACTGGCTGGCGCTGCTGAATACTGAAAATGTTATGATGCGGTTGCCGAATTCAACCAAAGGAGTTTGAGCCATGCATGAAATCACGTTTGAGCAAGTTTTAAGTGAGATTCAATTGCTGCCGCCGGAAGCGCAGGCAAAGCTGCGCGACATGTTGAATGCCGCTGAAGTTCCGCAGCCGAGTGAAACTGTTTCCGCAATAAACCTGGTTACGAACGGGAAAGCTGAAAGCCAAGACTCGGCTCAAGAACTGGCGCGCGCTGCCAGCTTACGTGATTACACTGCAGACCGACAGTGGTTGAAGGACCATTGCGACGAATTTGCAGGGCAATGGGTCGCGCTCAAAAACGGACAACTTATAAGCCATGGCAGTGATCATATGACTGTTTATCGTGAAGCCAAAACTGCCGGACATCCTGACGCTTTGTTTGAACTGGTGGAGCCAAGCGATGCTCCGCCGTTTATTTTTTGACAATGGCCTATCATCAAACATTTCAGATTCTTCACACATACAACGAGTTCCGTCAGGGAATTGAAATCGAAGCAATATTGAAACTTGGCAGCACAGTCATTCCCGTTGAAGCCAAGGTTGATCCCGGTGCAGAAGTTTGCATTTTTCGGCGCGAGCACGGCGAGATGCTTGGCTTGATCGTTGAAAGTGGCCACCGAATTGTTCTCGACAGCCTTGCTGGGTCGCTCGTCGTCTACGGCCATTCGGTGACTTTGCATACTTTGGGAATGGAATTCGAGTCGGTTGTTTACTTTGCTGCAAATTACAATTTGCGCCGCAACCTGCTGGGACGCGAAGGCTGGTTGAGGAAAATTCGCCTGGCCATCGTGGATTACGATTCGGCTCTTTATCTCAGCCCGTATCAAGAATAAATTTTCAACTCTCGCAACCAAAAAGATCAGGAACACGATATGAAGAAAACTGCTTTGATCGTAATGCTGTCGGTGTCGGCAGCGGTTGGATTGTTCACTGCCTGCAATCGTCTGAACAATGGGGCGAATCCCGGCGCGAAGAAAAAAGTCATCGCTGTCATTCCCAAAGGCGTGTCGAATTTCTTCTGGCAAAGCGTCAAAGCCGGAGCCGACGTCGCTGGCAAAGAAGCTGGTGTTGAAATTTACTGGAAAGGCCCGACCATCGAAAGCGACGTTTCTAGTCAGATCAACGTCGTTGAAGACGCCATCACCTCACGCGTTGATGGGATTATGATCGCGCCTTCGCATCGCGATTCGCTGGTGGCAGTGATTGAACGCGCTCAACGCGAAGGCATTCCGGTGACGATTTTTGATTCCGGCATTGGCACGGAAAAGTATGTGTCGTATGTGGCGACCGACAATGTGCTTGGCGGAGTGATGGCGGCGGAACGGTTGGCTGAACGCCTGGGCGGAAAAGGCAAAGTCGCTGTGCTGGGACTGAAAGCCGGTTCGGTTTCCACAGACGAACGCGAGCGCGGCTTTCAGGACACGATCAAGCAGAAATTTCCGGGCATTCAAATCGTGGCTTTTCAGTACGGCGAAGCCAGCCGCACAACTTCCATTGATCGGGCAACGGACATTTTGACGGCGCACCCCGACTTGAACGGCTTCTTTGCGTCGAACGAACCTGCGACGGTGGGCGCGGCGCAGGCGGTTAAGCAGAAAGGCTCAGCGGGCAAAATCATTGTGGCCGGGTTCGATTCCAGCCCAAACCTGGTCGAAGATTTAAGCACTGGCGTCATTGATTCGCTGGTGATTCAGAATCCGTACCGGATGGGATACGACGGTGTCAAAACGTTGGCGGACAAGCTGAACGGAAAAACGCCTGAGCGACGAATTGATACCGGCGTCAAGTTGGTAACGAAAGAGAATCTGGCGTCGCCGGAAATCCAGCAATTGCTCGGCACGAAATGACTGAGTTTTGGGCTGCGGTGTGAAACGCCGCTTTTCCAGTAAATTGTGCATTCACCGATTCGATAGAAAAGCGGCGCTTCACGCCGCAACCCACATTATCGGTTCAGTTTGAAATCGTCGAGTCGCTGGCAAACACCAAGTTCAACAAGATTGCCAGCAGCTTCTGCTTCTTTGCGCAAAGCTGCGCGCTGCACTGCATCCCAAGTCAATTTGGCTGAATCCTCTTTGACTGGTTTTGCCAGCAGCAGGTAACGACCGGGCGCGATGTGTTTGAACTGGAAAATGCCTTCGCCGTTGGTGTTTGTTTGGGCGTAGCGCAACACATCATCGGCGTTTTCTTTTTCGGCGGGGATCAGGTGGATTTGCTGTTTGCCTTTGGAAGCGTCAGGCAGGCTGCCTTTCAAACCGGCTGCGCCTTCGGCAATGGTGACAGTAACGCCGGTCAGTTTTTCGCCGGATTTCAATAAAGCTCCGCTGCGGCCAATATTCGGCGTTGCGGCTGCAACGGTTGCAGGTTTTCGTGCAGCGGTGCTGGCAGTTGAAGTCGCCGAAGTTATGGAACGGACGTACCAATTTTCATCCGGCAAGCGCACAGCCAAGCGCCAACGCCCAGCTTCCAGATTGCGAAACAAAAAATCTCCGCTGGCAAACGGCGCGATGGGACGTTGCGGGCCTGCTTGCCGGGTTTTACTTGCGGCTTCGTCGCGCTGCGCTGTTAGCAAGATTTCTTCGGTGAACGAACGGCGTGGCGAAGGGCAGGCGGCAGCAGAGTTGGCGGCGGCTCTTTCAACCACGACCTTTCCGCTGAGCAGCGCCAGCGGCGTCAAGCCAAGCTGAATTCCCGCCACATCAGCGCCGCGAACCGAAATGAGCCGGCTTTCGGAAACGGAATCGCTTTCGTTTGCGCCGCCGCTGCGACGAGCCGCGATTTCGTATTCGCCATCCGGAATGTTGTAAAACGCAAAGCCGGAAATTTGGCTGCGATCCATTTGAACCGTTGTTGCTACCACGGAATCCGTTCCCGCTAAACTCAGTCGAATTTCTGTCGCGGCGAAATCGTTATTACCCGCCTGATTTGTTGCTTTGCTGGTTGTTTGGGCAAGGACGACTTTGCCGCCAACCGAGCGGCCTTTTTCAGCGCGATAGCGAATATCAATTCCCGCCAATTCATCGCCAGGGCGAACCGGCAATTGGATCGCCGCATCACGCGCCGAAGACGGGTAATACGTCGGCGCATCTTCTCTGTATGGAGAAAGTGACGCCGCTGGCCCACGGCCTTGCCCCATTTGCCCTGCCTGAACAATGTACGTGCCCGGACTCAGCCCGTAAATGCGGTAGACACCACGATCATCGGTTCGCCAGCTTCGCGCCACGCCGCGCACGGCTGACAGTTCGTCGGTTTCGCCATTCAAATTGCCAATGCGAATTGCGCTGACGCTGACGCCGGTCAGGGCTTCGCCGTTGGCGTTATGGACTTTGCCTGTGATGACGCCGCCTTTGACCAGACTGATGTTGGCGACTTCTCCAATTCGGTACAAATTGCTTCGGTTCTCTTCTTCGTCTGCGGCAGTCGCTTCCGGAAGCGGAGCAACGTAACCCGGCGTCGAAGCTGAAATCGCATACGAAGCAGGAAGCAGATTGATGAATTCAAAATTGCCTTCGTCGTCTGTGACGGCTTGCGAAGGTGTCGCCGCTGGCGCGCCCGGTCCTTGTCTGCGTGCGGCAGCACGCCCAAAGGGAATTGCCACGACAGGAATACTGGTCAGCGGTTGGCCGTCGTCGCCAATCACGCGGCCTTTGATGGAACCGGATTTTGGCGATTCCTGCTTGTCGGCAGCCGGTTGTTGCGCCGAGGCAATTGCCGCCAGGCAGAAGAGCGAAATGAGCAAACGGATAACGGATTGAAACTTCATATTCATTACTGAGCCAAATTAAGAGGCAGCGTGATGTTTGCCGGTGTTGCGGCTGTGACAGTTACAGTTTGACGAACGTCCGGCAGCCGGGGTTGTTGCTGGCCAGTCGTCCCAGCTCCGCCACGTCCTTGTCCGCCTTGGCCTCTGCCGCCCGGCCCGCCGCCAAGCGATCCCGTCAAACGCACTTCATAACTTCCCGGCAGCAGGTTTTCGATTCTGAATTGGCCGTCGGCTTCAACCCGCGCGCTATTGCCGCCGCCAAAGCCTCCTGGGCCAGTTGCCGCTGCAGCGCTTAACGAACGCGCCGAAACCATCAAGCGAGCGGTTGGCGGTAATGTTCCGCCCGTGACAACCACGCGGCCTTGAATCACAGCCGAGCCATAGCCGACAACGATGCGTATGCCTGCAACCTGTTCGCCTGAAGTCAGTTCGATGTCGCCATTGATTGGCGAGCCATTGCGTTCAATGCGAATCAGCTTGAAAGCGCCGCTTCCTTGCCCACCAAAACCTCCGCCACCGATGCTCACTCGCGCCGAACCCGGAGCCAAGCCCCCGATACGAAAGATTCCTTCCGGGCTGACACCGGACAAACTGTTTCGACCAGACGTTGTTCCGCCGCCTTGCCCGGGAGCTTGGCGCTGGCCCTGTTGCGGGTTGCGCGTATTGGCGAAGACCATCAATTGCGAAAGTCTGGTCATTACCGTTGGGTCATTCGTGCCTTCGATGGAAACAATGCCCGCGATAGAAGCGCCGCGTATGACTTTCACTTCCACTCCCGACGTGTCGTCGCTGGAAATTTCAAAGCTGGTCGGGTCGCTGTAAAAATCGCCAGAGCTTGGCGTGCCGCTAGAAAAGTTAACCGGTGTCGCCGATGCCACATATCGTCCGGGCATCAAGCCAGTAATTTTGAATTCGCCTTTTTCGTTGGATGTGCCGCTGCTTCCCACTGCGGGTTGGGGTGGTCCGCCGCGGCCATTTCGAACTTCTTTGGTTGCATTGATCGTCACGCCCGGAACAGGCTGGCCGCTTTGCGAATCCAGCACCTTGCCCAAAACCGAATACGCTTTCAGCGGGCCGCCCATTCGAATGTTGATGTTTTCGGCGACAGTGCCTTCTGAAATTTCGATGATCTGCGCTTCGGATTGTTCAGTCGTGCTGGGGTGATATGTCCTGGCGTAACTGGCCCGGCGAGCGATGGCTGGGCCTAGCCGATTGTCGCCGTCATTTCCCGCACTGACCAGATACCGGCCCGGCGGCAAACCGTAAACGCGATAAACGCCACGGTCATCTGTTTCCAAGCCAAACCGTCCACCTGCGGAAGGCCGAACCTGACCGGTTTCATTGACCGCCATCAGGCTGATGCGTTCGGCGATGATCGGACGATCGTTGTTATCGCTGACCCGACCTGTAATGACCCCGCCGCGCGCCAATGTGAAATCAACCTGTGTAACTGCTTGCCCATCGCTGACATTCACAGTCCTGCCGCCCGCAGCTCCACCAGGGCCGCCAAAGCCTCCCGGATTGCCGGGGCGACCGCCCGGCTGTGCTTGAGGATTAGGCACTGCCGTGCTGGTCACGACAAAAGTTTCTGTCATCGGAACGACTCGATACGCTCCGGCCACAACGCCGGTGAATTTATAAATCCCGTTTTCGTCGGTTGCTGTTTGAGGAATTTGCTCCTGCTGATTTTGAGTCTGGCGCGCATTTTGGTTGGGGATCAATGCCAGTGTAATTCCCATGGCGGGCGCTTTGCCCAGCTTGACCATACCGCTGACGGTCGCGGTGCCCGTTTGGCGTGCTGATTGTTGAATGGATTGGGAAGCCGCTGGCGATGAAAGCGCCAGCAGCAAAATCAGGCAGGAAGCGAAGCGTAGAGAAAAAAACATAGCCGACTCCTTGTTCTCTTGGTCACCGGGATTTGTTCACGGGCGACAGTAAAGACGAAAAAGCAGTCGGCTTAGTTGACGTAAATTTTGGCTTGGGCTGTGCTGTACAGAGAGCGGTAGCGACCTGCTTGGCTTGGCACTCGACTTTCGCCCGTGGGCCAAGTCGCCACCGCTCTCCATACGGCATCAAGGCGCGATGTAATTCGTCAGTGACAGTTCGTTGTAACTGGGATAAAGCTTTTCGTCATAATCTTTCAGAAACACCGTCATCTTTTGCAGCAACGTGGTCAGCCGGTGGCCCGGCTGCCGCGCAGGGTGCGGACCGCGTCCGGCAATGGCGCGAATGAACAGGCTTTTATCTGTCAATGGCAACTTGCGAACGTTTTCCGCGAAATCTCCGAAAACGCCATTTTGAAACAGGTACTGTTCGACGTTGGACAGGTAAAACGCCGTCACGGTGTAGCCATTCTTTTTCAGATAATCGGCGACCGAAGCGATTCCTTTTTTGCCTGCGAAATCGGCAACCACCGGAATAATCAGGTTTTTGCGATGCAAATCGCGGACGAATTCGAAATCTTCGCGTGTGGCCAAAAAGTTTCCTTGTTTTCCGCTCAGGTCTTCACAGGCAAGAATTTCTTTCAGAGTAGGGAAGTAGCCGCCCCAACCGCCGCCGCCTTCTGTACGGTACTGAATGGACAGCCCTTCGTCAGAAAAGCTTTTGTACACATAATCCAATGCCGACTTGTCGCCTTCAGACAACGGAAACTTGAAATCTTCCTGAATCAATTTGCGGATTTCGGCGAGGTTGGCTTGATACGTTTTTTCATCTGCTGTCGCAGCGCTGAAAAAAGCCAGCAATTCGTTGAGAGGAGCGTTCGCTGCCGGAGCTTTCTCTTTTGGTAACGGGCGGCTCAGGAGTTTGGATAAAAACTGCGCCGGAGTTTCAGAGACCTGGAAGATCGCCTTGTACATCATGTGTTGGATGATGGCCTGCCTGCGAATATCAAACAGAAAAACGATGCGCGGGCGGGTTTTGGCAATGTACGTGAAATTCTGCTCCGGCCCCACGCCCAGATAAGCGCCACCAGTCGTCCCGGCTTCGCGCATTTTGCCTACCACGTGCAAGTAAGAAGTTTCGTTCGAGGTGAAATTGTCCGAACGGAAATAACCGCCTTCTTCGGAAAAATCGCGGCTGAGTTTGGAAAACTCTTCCGCCGAAAATTTGTCTGGCTGTTTTGCTTTGGCCTGTTCCGGCTGTGCGACTGGCGCTGCCGCTTTTGGCGGTTGGGATTGCTGCTGGGTCTGTTGAGCTACCTGCCCAAACGTCGCAGTTACGCTGATCAACAAAGTAAAGCCTAGAGCTAAGGCCGAAAACAAATTTCGCCAGCCACTTGATTGGCGATTGTCACTGAACGACTGCATAACTTTTTTTACCTCCGGTTTGAATCAAGGCCGCCTTTATACTCGAAATTCAAGAATGTTCGCCAGAAGACCATGTCGGCAAAA
>CAYLJQ010000114.1:0-13605 GCA_964383955.1 uncultured Heliomicrobium sp.
TGGGTCAAAAGAAAAAGGCATCACGGTTAGTCTGGTCGGCTTCAGGGAAGCTTACAAGATTGAAAACACAGGCCACGTAAGCTCGCAACAAACACAAAAACTGACTAATGAGGAACTACGATATGAGAACTCTGACGCAAGAACTGCAATCTAAAATCACACCACAAGACGCATTGGAAATCCTGAAACAGGGAAATCAGAGATTCGTCAATAACTTAAAGGCGAATCGTAATTTGCTGCAACAGGCCAATGACACACGCGATGGCCAATGGCCGTTCGCTGTCATTCTGAGCTGCATAGACAGCCGAACCTCCTGTGAGCTGATTTTCGACCAGGGGCTGGGGGATATTTTCTCGATTCGGATCGCAGGAAATATCGTCAGCACAGACGTTCTTGGCAGCCTGGAGTTTGCCTGCAAACTTGCCGGCTCCAAGCTGATCGTGGTGCTGGGACATTCCCATTGCGGCGCGGTAAAAGGCGCTTGCGATCACGTGGAGATGGGAAACCTGACCGAGTTGCTGGCCAAGCTGCAACCCGCAGTTTATGAAGAAAGAACGGTCACCAACCCCGAGGAAAGAAATTCCAAAAACACGCAATTTGTAGAGCAAGTAGCGACAATCAATGTCAAACGTTCGGTGAGATCCATCATCAGCAGAAGCTACATTCTCGAACAAATGATTGAAAAGGGCGAAGTCGCCATCATTGGAGCGATGCACAATCTTGAATCGGGCGCGGTGGAGTTTTATGACGACACCCTGCTCGCGAACAAGAAAGATGTGATCGCCAGAGCGAAAGCCGTGACCAGATAACCTTGTTCGCAATGCGCTGATCCTGTTCAGCGAAGCGGTGAAAAATGATTGCCGAGCAACCTCAAAAAACAGGAAACGCCGAAAAGGCCGCAGAGCGCGCCCACCTGCAACACGTCATTGAGCACGCGGCGCACTTCCTGCCGGCGCAAGGGCCTATCGGCGTTTTTATTCACCACAACACGCTGCATGCGTTTCAGCACCTGCCATTTGAACAGGCTGTTCAGGAAGCGGCGCGGCGGTTTGGGACCAGGCCGTTTATGACGGAGGCGGCTTACCGCAAAGAGCTTGCAATAGGCCGCATTCGGCGGGAAGACCTGGATGTGGTGTTGGCGCGCGAAGCCGACAAGGAGATTTTGCCGTCTGGCCTGAAGCGGTGTGGGTTGCGGCGTATGCTGCTTGATCCGGGATTGCGTGTCATCACAGCGGAAAACATCGAATGGCTGATGGACGAAGATGGTTTGCTGGATCGCCTGCGTCCTGATCTTCCGCCCGGCACGCGGCAGTCGTTGCTGGATGGCGGTAACGAAGCCGAAGCGGTCCGGGCGTTGTTTGCGGCTTGCTATCATCGGATGCCAACGTCCGAATCGGCCTTGCCCGCGCGTCCGGAGCGCCCGCGTGATGCGTTGCTGGCGCTATGCGAAACCGACACGGACGAAATCATCAATGCCTGGCTGATTCGGTTTTGCGCGGTGTTTCTGGATCAGGGGTTGTCGTACTGGCCCATGCCATTGCGCGAACAAGGATTCTATCCGTCGGTGCGCGGGCTGATGGCGCAACCCGGGTTGCTGCCGCCCGAATTGTTGGCTGGGTTGAAAAACGCTTTTCAGCAACAGGAAGCGCAGTACAAGACTTCCGAAGATGCCGTGCTGGACTGCCTGCACCGGTTCGGCGTGCCGGAATCGGAATGGGAATCCGTCATTACCGCTGAGCTGCTGGCGCTGCCGGGCTGGGCCGGATTGATGCGCAAACTGGAAACGGAACCAGGGCTGGCTCCGCACGAACGGGTTCCCTGTTCATTGATGGATTTTCTTGCCGTCCGTTTGACGATGACGGTGGTTGCCAGTGAAAACGCCTGGTGCTTGCGCGGCCCGGCGTCACAATTCTGGTCGCAATGGCGGCAACTGGTTGCAGCCAGGCCACCGACGGAAGCGCAGCAAATGGCGCAAGCCGCGCGCACCTTCGACGCAGCGCAATTGCTGGAATTGTCAGCCGCGAAAATCAATTCCTTGCCTGCCGCTGTATTCAAACTGCTGATTGAAGAAATCAACGCCTTTGATGACTGGGAACGCCGCCGCGTCTGGCACCTGGCCTACGAACACCGGCACGAGCAGGAAATCCTCAAGCCTTTGCTGACACATCGCGCCACGGTTGATCCACGCCGTCCCGCAAATCGTCCCGCCGCACAAGTAATTTTTTGCATTGATGAACGCGAAGAATCCACTCGCCGCGCGCTGGAAGAAGTCGCCCCCGGCGTCGAAACGCTCAGCGCAGCGGGCTTTTTCGGCATCGCAGTCAATTATCAGGGCCTGGACGATGCACACGGCGTGGCGCTCTGTCCGGTTGTCGTCACGCCGAAACATGCCGTTCTGGAGCGTCCCAGGGAAGATAACGCGCATCTTTCCGCAAAACGCCAAAGCCGACGCAAGATTTGGGCGGAAGCCGCGCATCACGGTTTCATCGGTTCGCGCACGCTGGTGCGCGGCTGGCTGGGCACGCTTGGTTTCGGCTGGCTGTCGCTTTTCCCGCTGACCACGCGCTTGCTGACGCCGCGTCTGGCCGGGCGTTTGTATGCGCGGCTGGCTAATTTGTTTTTACCCTCGTTCCACACCGAATTGACGCTGATGCGCGATGAAGCGGCTAGCCCTGAAAAAATAGCCGAAAAAGCCCAAAACCTGTTGCCCGGTTTTACGGTTCAGGAAATGGCCGAGCGGATTGGCGGCACATTGCGCGCGGCGGGCTTGATTGAAAATCACTCGCGGCTGGTTGCGATTCTCGGCCACGGTTCCACCAGTCTGAACAATCCGCACGAATCCGCGCACGATTGCGGAGCCTGCGGCGGGCGGCGCGGCGGGCCGAATGCACGTTCGTTCGCGGCGATGGCCAACCATCGGCAGGTGCGCGCTCGCATGCGGGAACTCGGTCTGAGCATTCCGGACGACACATGGTTTGTCGGCGGCTACCACGACACCAGCAGCGATCTGGTCGAGTTTTTTGATACGGCGGCCATTCCGGTTACGCACGCTACGGAATTTTCGCGCCTGACTGGATGGCTTGATCAAGCGCGCGCGGCTGAGGCGCTGGAGCGCGCGCGCCGGTTTGAAGCGGCTTATCGCGCGACGACGCCGGAGACTGCCTTGCGCCATGTGGAAGAACGCGCCGAGCATCTGGCGGAACCCCGCCCCGAATATGGCCACTGCACAAATGCGGTTTGCGTCGTTGGGCGGCGCAGCGTCACGCGCGGATTATTTCTGGATCGGCGCGCGTTTCTGATTTCCTACGATCCTGACCGCGATCCTGAAAATAACAGTCTCGCCGCCATCCTGGGCGCGGCAGGGCCGGTCTGTGCGGGCATCAACCTGGAATACTACTTTTCCTTCGTGGACAACGAAGGCTACGGCTGCGGGACAAAATTGCCACACAACGTCACCGGCTTGGTCGGCGTGATGAACGGCCACGCCAGCGATTTGCGCACGGGGTTGCCGTGGCAAATGGTCGAAATCCACGAGCCTGTGCGGCTGTTGCTGGTTGTTGAAAACACTCCCCCAAACGTGATGGAAGCGGTGCGGCGCAGCCGGGAGGTGACCGAGTTGGTCGAAAATCGCTGGATTCGTCTGGCCACAATGGACCCGGCAGATGGAAGCATTCACATTTACCGCGACGGCGTTTTTGAATCGGTAAATGAAACCGTGCAGTTGCCCGAAACTGTTTCGTCGGCGGATTGGTTTCGCGGCAAGCAGGAGCATTTGCCAATCGCCCGTGTCACTGCAACCGCCGCTCACGCAAGCAGTATCGGTTGAGGATTTCCAGTTATGCCAATTATCAATGAAGCTCTTTTGCTTGGTTTGCTGATTCTGCTGCCGGGCGGGTTGTGCGCCGTGTTGGGGATTGGCTGGCTGCTGGGCTGGCAACCGCGTGAGCGCATTGTCGCTCAACTGACGGCGGCCTGTTACGGCGCGGTGATGCTGGTCGTTGCTGCGATGTGGTGGGAACTGCTTGCTGGTGGCAAGGCACAGTTGCAAGCCGTGTATGGCGACTGGTTTCACGTCGGGCATTATCATTTCCCGCTGGCGCTGTGGGTGGATGGCGTTTCCATGCCCCTGCTGACTTTGAGCGCCTTGCTGATCTTTCTGGTCGCTGTTTTTTCTCGCCGCTACATTCATCGCGACGAAGGATTCTTCCGCTTCTTTATGCTGCTGAATTTGTTCGGCGGCGGCATCCTGTTGTTTTTCGCGGCGGGATCGTTCGACCTGATGATCGGCGGCTGGGAAGTGGTGGGCATCACTTCAATTTTGTTAGTCGCGTTCTTTCAGCATCGCAATGATCCGATTCTCAGCGGGTTGCGCGTCTTTGCCACGTATCGCGCCTGCGACGTCGGGCTGCTGGTCGGCGTCGTGCTGATGCATATTTTCGTCGGCACGTCGGAATTTACCGAAATTCTTCCCAACAGCATTCAGACGCCTGGGCAACCCCATACGCCGTTGCTGGGCGCTTCGGCCACTGTGGTGGCGTTTTTGTTGCTGCTGGCCGCGATGGGCAAAGCCGCGCAGGTGCCGTTTTCAGGCTGGCTGCCGCGCGCGATGGAAGGGCCCACGCCTTCGAGCGCGATTTTTTACGGAGCGCTTTCGATTCACGCCGGAGCGTATTTGCTGCTGCGCGCCGCACCGATTATTGCCGAGTCCACACTTGTGGCGGAGACAATCATTCTGGTCGGCGTGCTGACCGCGATACACGGAACATTTGTCGGTCGCGCCTGTCCTGACGCCAAGACTTCGCTGGCTTACGCCGCGATGACGCAACTGGGAATCATCTTCATCGAAATCGGTTTCGGATGGCATCAACTGGCGTTGTGGCACATCACCGGGCACGCGCTGGTTCGCACATTGCAGTTTTTGCGCGCGCCTTCGATGCTGCACGATTATCACCGTGTGCATGCCGCTTCGGGCGGGCAGTTGGGCGCAACCGGCGCTCATTTCGAAGCCTTGATGCCACAAAGAATGCAACGCTGGCTGTACAGGCTGGCGCTGGATCGCGGGCATCACGACACCTTCCTGGACCGGTTTGCCGTTGGCCCGGTGCTGCAAATCGCCAGATGGATGCAGCGCTTTGAAGCAAAATGGGTTGAATATTTTGGCGGAGCACCGAGTGATCATAATCAACCATTGACCACCAAGGCCGGCTTACCATCGCCATTGAGACAAAAGACGGAGGGAGCCGATGTCTAACCATTTGCTGTTTGCTTTGCTGAACCTGGGCATCCTGGCTCCACTGCTGTTTTCGTTCGTTGTCTGGAAAATGATAACCGTGGATCAGGCGCGCCGTTGGACAGCGTGGGTGCTGGCGCTGAGCTTTCTCGCCTTTCTGGGCAACACGCTGACGGTGGCAGGCCCGGCGGAATCGAAACTGATTGAACCTTTCGGGCAATGGTTTCTGCCGGTTGGGCAATGGTTTTTGGTGGATGCGCTGAATGCAATTCCCTTACCTCTCTTTGCCGCACTTTGTCTGGGGATGGCGCTGCTGGCTCCCAAACACAAGCTGACGCCGCAATGGCTGGCGGGCATTTTGTGGCTGTGCGCCACGACGTGCGCAACGTATGCCGCCAACAATCTGGTGATTTTCGTCCTGGGCTGGGCGGGATCATTGGCTCCCTTCCTGGTTATGCGGGCTTTTGCGCTGCCAAATAACGGAATGCCTGCAGGCACCGAAACAGCCAAAGGCACAGCCGCGACAAACCGGGACAAAACGATTCCCCGTTTTTCCAAAGTCGTGTTGGCGCTCAGCCTGGCCAGTTTATGCATTGGGGTCGGGTTGCTGGTTTACGCGTTGCCGGACGCTAGCTGGCCTGACGCCTTAAGTTTTTCGCTGCCGCGCACGGGAGACAATTCGCTGTTGTTTGCCGCGTTTGCATTTTTGATGAGCGCGGTGGTTTTGCGCAAAGGTTTGTTTCCCGCGCATTCCTGGGTGGTGACGGCGTTCGAGCACGGGCCGTTATTGCCACTGACCTTATTATTGAACGGGCATCTGGGAGCGTTTCTGGTTGCGCGCGTTGTTTTGCCGATGCTGCCCGATGAAGCCAGCGCTTACTGGCCGGTCTTCAGCACATTGAGTTTGCTGACGGCGGCGTATGTCGCCCTGATCGGGTTGGTCGAACGCAAACCGCGCCGTTTGTTCGCGCTGGTCGCCATCAGCCAGTCGGCATTTTTACTTGCGGGACTGCAAAGCTATTCCGCCATCGGCGTAGCCGGAGCGTTGGTGCTGTGGCAGGTCGTCGCGGTTTCCACCACGATGCTGGCTGCGGTTTATGCGGGATTGGAAGCACGGCTGGGAACGGCGCTTGAAAAAAAAGGCTTTCTGGGGTTGGCCACCGGAGCGCCGCGCCTGGCGGTCTTTTTCGCGGTTGGAGGTTTGGCGCTCGTGGGTTTGCCGCTGACGCTCGGCTTTCCCGCTGAAGATTTGCTGTTGCAGGGCACACTCGCCACCAATCCCTACCTTGGCGTGGTGCTGCCTGTTGTCACCGCGATCAACGCCTTCAGCATCGTGCGGCTGTTTGCGCGTCTGTTTTTGGGACAGCCAGCGACGGCGGCGCACAACATCGCGGATGCTTTGCTGCGCGAACGCTGGGTGCTGACAGCGGCACTGCTTTTTTTAGTGCTCGGCGGCCTGTTTCCGGCGCAGACGATGCGTTTGCCTGCCTTGGCTGCGGAGCGCATTGTTGGCCTGGTTTCCGGTCAGTCCCATACAGCACGACTGCCTTAAACAGTAGCCTCGGCAATGTTGGAAAACGATCAGACCTCTATGTCCAGCACATCGTGCCGCGTGATAATGCCGACAATTCGTCCGTACTCTTCGACCAGAATCGCGGGCGAATCTTTCAGGTATTGTTTGGCGCGTTGAACTTCAACGGTTTCACCGACGACGGGAAACGAAGTGTCCATCACAGAAGCCACAGGCGATTCCAGCAAGTCGCGCTGATCCAGCAATTGCGACATAATTCGATTTTCGCGTACGCTGCCGACAGACTTTCCTTCTTCTATGACCGGCAGTTGCGATAATCCATGATTGTTCATCAGCTCAAGCGCGTCGCCAATTCGCGCTTCAGGCGCAACCGAAACCAACCGCGGCCTGCCTGCATGCAGCTTCAGTTCATTCAGCAAACCCAGCGTCATTCGCTCTGTGCCCAACAGTCGCTTTTCTTTCATCCACTCGTCGGATAGGAATTTCGATAGATAACGTTCGCCCGTGTCGCAAATGATAAACACCAGCACATCGTTTTCGGTCAGGTTTTCGGCCACTTTCAGCGCGGCCCAGGCGATGGTTCCCGAACTGCCGCCGCAGAAAATCCCTTCTTCGCGGCCCAACCGTCTGGCTGTGCTGAACGAATCGCGGTCGGTGACGTTGATGATTTCGTCAATGTATTTCAGTTGAACATTGTCGGGGATGATTTCCTGGCCGATTCCTTCCACCAAATACGGCGAAGCCGCCATCAATTTGCCTGAATCTTTGAATCCTTTGATCGCCGAACCGTACGGATCAGCGCCGATAACTTTGATCGCCGGATTCATCTCTTTCAGATATCGTCCCGTTCCGCTGATTGTCCCGCCCGTTCCCATTCCGGCGACAAAGTGCGTGATTTTGCCGTCGGTCGCTTCCCAGATTTCAGGCCCGGTTGATTTGTAATGCGCTTCCGGATTCGCCGGGTTGGCGTACTGATTGGTCAGAATCGCATTTGGAGTTTCTGCCGCAATGCGTTTGGCTGTGTTGACGTAATGATCCGGCGAATCCATTTTCGCCGCCGAAGAAACGACAATCACGTCAGAACCGAGCGATTTCAAATACCGCACTTTTTCCTGACTGGCTTTATCCGTCATGACGAAAATCGAACGATACCCGCGCACCGCACAGGTCAGTGCCAGGCCTATGCCTGTGTTTCCGCTGGTGGCTTCGACAATTGTTCCCCCGGGTTTCAAATCCCCCAACTTTTCAGCGCGATCAATCATCGCCTGGCCAATGCGATCTTTGACGCTGCCGCCGGGGTTCAGCGATTCAATCTTGGCCAGCACCAGCGGCTTCATTCCGCGATTCAGTTTGTTCAATTTGACCAGCGGCGTGTCGCCGATCAGTTCCAGGATGTTGTTTTTGAAATTCATGGATAAAAGCTCCTTCGATTATTTCAACGAGAAGCCATTATAAAACCTAGACCTGCCTGGCGCGCCAACCTTTATTTTCGGCACTCACTTTTGCGCTTTCAGGAACGCCAGCAGATCGGTTAATTCTTTTTGGGTCAACTGCGTGGCAAATCCGTCCGGCATCAGCGAAACGGTTGAAGAAACCAGCGAAGCGATTTCTTCACGCGGGATGCGAACCTTGTCATTCGGGCCCATCACCAAAACGACGGCGGCGCGGTCGGATTCAAACTCGCTGATCACGCCGCTATAAACCTTGCCGGTTTTGGTTTCCAGCCGGCGCGATTCGTGGCCGGGAACCATGGTCGCGCTGGGAAACACAATCGCTTCCAGAATGTCGTGGCCAGAGCGAATCGCGCCAATCGAAGTCAAATCCGGCCCGACGTGCCCGCCTTCGCGGCCAATCGTATGGCAACTGGCGCACGACGCGCGTTTGCCGAAAAAGACATTGCGCCCGCCGCCAGTGTCGCCGCCAGCGGTCAGCAGCGGTTCAAGTTGGCGCAGTTTTGAAACGCGCGCTGCTTCTTCGGATTCAAAGCGCGAAAGGATTGCGGTGACGGATTGTTGCGGCAAGCCGGGAAAATTCTGAAACAGTTGTTCCAGTCGTTTGCCGCCGACGGCATCCAGATTGACTTTGGGATTGTTCAACGCTGTGGCCAAGGCTTGTCCGATAGCGTCGTCCTTGCTGACGCGAAATGCTTCCAGCAGCGGCGACAGCGTCAACGAATCCGAATATCCAATGGCTTGACTGGCAACCAGCAACAATTGTTCGCGGCTGAGTTCCGCCTGCCCTAACGTTTGAGCCGCCGCAATGCGGGTGCCTGGTTCCGATTCGCGTTGCATCAAACCCAGCAAGAATCTAAATGAGTCTTCGGGCAGTTTCGGATTGCGTGCAACCAACGCAGATAGCGCGGCAATGCGAACATCCGGCAGTTCGGCGGAATTACGAGCAATGACGTTCAATTCGTTGTCCAGGTTTTCCACACGGCGCGCGCGAATCAGCCCAATCGTTCGCTGCCGAACTCTGACATCCGAATCATTCAGCAAGGCCGCAAACCCGCCGAGCCAATCGGAAGGCATTTGTTTCAGCGAACAGCGTTCGATGGTTTCGATCAAAAATAGTTTTCGTTCAGGCGGCAGTTTTTGGTCGTTCAGCGAATCCGCAACCAGCGTTTGCACCTGCGGATCGCCGGCAAAAGCCAACAAGGTTTCACTGACGGCCTCAGCATCTCCCGCGTCAAGCTTCGGCGATTGCAAGCGCGTTCTCAAAAACGCAATCACCGTCGAAGCCCAATCCGCGTGATGCGAAACCACCCACAATGCTGCGCGGCGCAATTCGGCGTCGGCGCTGGCTAGAAGCGGCGCAACCTGTTCACGGCGTAGCGGACTGCCGTCCATTTGATCTAGTGCGATCAATGACGCTTTCCGAGTTTTCGGCGAAGACGCATTGAGCGCTACCGTCGCTTCAGCAGAAGCTTTGAGTTCAATCAACGAATAAATAATCGCGTGCTCGACAAACCTGTCTTCCACGTCAGCCGCAGCCAACAAGGAACGCGCAGCACTCGCGTCGCCAATTTGTCCCAGCGAAGTCGCCGCTTGCCGCCGCGCAGGCAATTCGTCTTGCTGAACGATCTGGCTTAACCGTTCCACTGCCGCACGGTCTTTGGCCATTCCGGCTACGCGAGCCGCTGCGATTCGCACCTGAAAATCCTTGTCGCTCAACGCAGCGCGCACCGCTTCCAGCGCTGTGGGATTCGCAATTCGTCCCAGCGCAAATACTGCCGCACAACGAACCTCTGCCTCTGTTGCGTGGTTGGCAACATCAGCCAATGACCGAATCGCCGCTTCGCCTTTCACCACCAGCAATTCCAAGCTGCGTTCACGAACCTTTGGTCGTTCATCGTTCAGGTAAGCAGCCAGTTCCGTCACCGGCAGCGACGCCAGGTTCAGTTTTGTGCCGCCGGGATCATCGCTGCTCTTTGCGCCTGTTTTGCGAACGCGGTAAATCGCACCTTTGCGTTCAGCTTTGGCAATCTTGGAAATTGGACAGGCATCCACGTACCAGCCCCCTGTGTCCAGAAACAGCAAACTGCCATCGGCGTCTTCGATCACGTCGGTTGGATGAAAGTCCGGGTCGGTAGAGGTGACGAAGTCGGAATCTTCCGTGCGAAAGGTCGCGCCTTCGCGATAAAGAATGTGGCGTTGAATGCGGTGCGGGTTGAATTGCGCGGTGAACAGATTGCCTTTGTATTCCGCGCCAAAACCAGTGCTGCGGTATTGCAGCAAGCCCGAAGGAGCGATGCGCGCAAACTTCGTCATCACGGGCATCAAATCGCCTGTGCGTTTGAACTCACTGACAGCAGGGTGAGGTTTAGGGTAAACGCCGCCTTCGACAAAGTGCATCAAGGCGTCGCGCTGTCCGTTTTGCGGATCAACGAAATACGTCATCGTGCCGATCATTTCGCCCGCAGGCGTGAATGCCAGTTCTACCGGATTGTCGAATCCTCCGCCGCAAACGCGCTCAAGTTCAGAACCGTCTTCGCGGCAACGCCAGATGCGCGAAGCCAGCCCTTCCAACTGCTCGCCTTCTTTGGTTTGGATTTTGTAGCCGTGCCTACCGTGCGTCAGATACATCAACCCGTCCGGGCCCAGAAAAGGGCCGTGCAAACTGGCTGTGTTTAGAATGTTCCATCCTGTCAAAATTACTTCGCGGTGTTCTGACACGCCGTCATTGTCGGCATCATCAAACCGAAAGAAATCCGGCGGCGAAGCGACGTACAAACTGCCGCGATGCCACAATGCGCCCATTGGCAAGCTCAATTTGTCGGCGAACACTTTGCTTTGTTCGTATACGCCGTCGCCATCCAAATCTTCCAGCACGCTGATACGGCATTCCGGATTTTTCGGCATGTCGCGGCCTTTGACGTTTTTGCCGGAAGATTCCGCGACAAACAGACGCCCGCGATCATCCAGCACAGCCATCATCGGATACTGCACATTTTCCGGCTCGGCCACGCGCTCAATGGTGAACCCGGCAGGCACGCTGATCGTGTACCCGTCGCCAACGGCAATCGAACTGGCCTTGCCAGAGCTTGAAAACAAGAACCCGGAAATGACAAATAAAGTGAAACAGGCGAAAGCTCCGGCGAGCAAAAACGCATTACGCGATTTCATCAGAAGCTCCTATAGGATTGGATAAAGCTGGCTGCGAAAAAAAGCTCACCACAAAAAACGCAAAAATCACAAAAAGACAGGTTCCCCAGTTTTGTGCATTTTGCGTTTTTTGTGGTGAAGGAATCAGGTTCTGGTTTGGCTTACAACGATAACTTTGGCAATCAATCAATCTGTTTAATTGCCAGGTTCATACCATCGCCGATGCCAATTAAACTGGTAAAAACACGGTCATCTTGATGCAGCTTGGCGTTTAGCGCGCGCAACGCGACGGTGTCGGCGTCCATTACGCTTTCGTCTGCGACTTTGCCGTACCAGAGCATGTTGTCGAACACCAGCAAGCCGCCTTTGCGGACCAGCTTCAATGCGCGTTCGTAATATCCGTCGTAATTCGATTTGTCGGCGTCAATAAACGCGAAATCGAACGTTCCCGCGTGGTCATCGGCCAGCAGCGCGTCCAACGTTTCGTTGGCAGGCGCCAGCTTCAAGGTGATTTTGTCCGCCACGCCTGCTTCGGCCCAATATCGCCGTGCAACCGAAGTCCATTCTTCATTCACATCGCAGGCATAAATATGGCCATTCGCGGGAATTGCCAACGCCGTACAAAGCGAGCTGTACCCGGTGAAAACGCCAACTTCCAGCGTCTTTGCGGCGTTGATCAGTTTCAGCAGCAACATCATGAACTGCCCCTGCACGGGCGAAATGGACATGATGGCGTGCGGATTGGTGGCTTGAGTTTCTTCACGCAACCGGCGCAGCACATCCGGTTCCCGCAAAGAATTGTTCAGCATGTAAGCGTAAAGTTGCTCCGTCAGAGCCAGAAATTCATTCGACATCTTTTCTCCCGGAAATTACCGCGACGCGGTTGTCGCGCGATAGCCCATCTCAAGTCCCTTGGTCGTCGTGTAATACTTCGCCAGCATGTTCGGATTTTCCCACGCGGGCAGCGTCTTCGGATCGCGCAAGTAACCAAGGAACCGGCGCATGACTTCGGCAAAATGGGCTTCGTGGCCGTCGCGGAACTTGTCGGGAATCGTCACCCACAATTTATTGCCGCGCTCTTCAACGGCGACACCGGCAAACTTCGATTGCAGCGCAGCCACTTTCGTTTTCAGCGCAGCCAGAATTGCCGCTTTACTGCTGGCGCTGTTCGGTACCACATAGAGTTCCGGCTTCCAGTTTTCTTCTTTGCCTTGTCGGATTTCCAGCGCGGATTTTGTGCCCTTGAAAATCGCCACGTGCGTGTCGCCGCCGCCCGCTGGAGCTTCGTAATTCCAAATCACATCCATTTTGGCGTGAACTCCGCGCAGCGCGTATGTCATTGCGCCGTTGCAGTAATAATCCAGCTTGCCGTCTTTGATGTTGCCGGACAGATAATCGGGAAACGCCCTTTCATTCGTCACGCGCGAAAACTCCGGCAAGCTCATCACCGTCGGCCAGCGTTTGCCGCTGATCACGTTGATGTCTTTGCGGTAATCAATCACCTGTTCGGGAAACAGCATCCACTGAATCAGGTCCGCCAGATGCGTCCCCACGTCTGAAACGCCTTCGCCTTGCTGTTTGACGTCGAAAAACCACGCCGGGCGGATGTTCGGCGCTCCGGCCACGACTTTCAAAATGTGGTGAATGCTTTCAATGTAAACCGCCGGATCGCTTTCGCTGCCTTTTTGAATTTCGCCGAACACTTCCGGAGCGTGAATCAGTTCCTTTTGCAGGATGGTCGTAATTTCAGACCGTTCGGTCATGATGTCGTAAGCAATCAGCTTTTTGGCTTCAGCGGCTTTGAATGTAGCTTCCAGCTTCGGAAAGTCCGCCGCGTTGATGATCCAGGGTTTGTCTACCAGGACGTTCAATCCGCCTTCGACAGAAGCTTTGATGCGATCAATTTTGCCTTGATTGCGTCCGGCCATCGTCACGACATTGCCTGGACGTTCCGCCAGCATGCGCGTCAGTGGGTCGCCTCCGGCATGAATTTCCATTTCCCAACGCGTCGGATTGTCTTTGCGGTTGTTGAAATTGGCGATGCGTTTCAGGTGTTCGTACAGATCAAACCCCAGCGGCGCATACACGTGAACGCGCGGCGAAACATCCGGATACATTTCTTTCTGCACCAGCCCGGCATGAAAGTGGCCGGGATCAAGCGTCATAATTTTGACTTCCATAGCTTTGGTTTTTTGTTGAGCAATAGAACTTCCAGATGGCTTTGCCATCAAAAGAACAAACAG
>CAYLJQ010000115.1:0-13535 GCA_964383955.1 uncultured Heliomicrobium sp.
ATTGCGGATTGCGGATTGATGACTGAGGATTTTAGTTCGACTGTTTCAGTTGATCTGAAAGTTTCGCTATCCAAATTGGCAGTTCGCGTGTGCTGAAAAACCTGTTGATTGAGGGTTGAGATTCTTTCTGTTCGTTTGGTTCAATCAAGACAAACGCTTCTATCAGTCGAATCCGCAATTCGCAATCCAAAATCCGCAATCAAACTATGCGCCGCCTCAGCTTTACGCGGCTCAGCCTGCCGCAACAACCTTTGGTGTTCGTTTCGCTCGCCTTCATTGGCGGGCTGATTGCCACCTCTCAAATTTCACTGTCAATTCGCAATTGGTTTTTGGTCGCTGTGGTTTGGTGGCTGGCGGCGACAGTGTGTTTGCTCAGACACCAAGCCGCAGCAATGATTTTATTGCTTGGCGGAGTTCTGGTTGCAGGTGGATTGCTGTGGGCCATCAACGAACATTCCGCCGGAAGTCACAGCGTGCGCAGCTTGTTTGAACGCGGCGAGCTTCTGGCCGAAGAGCCTGTGGAAGTGCTCGGCAGGCTGGATGCTTTGCCGGAGCTTGCGCCGGAACGCGTTTACCTGAGCGTGGTGGTTGAAACCGTTACAACGCTCAAGCGCCAACAACAGGCCAGCGGAACTGTTCAGATGGTCGTTCCTTTGCGCGATGAAGATTCACGCCGGGAATTCGACCACCTTTCTCTGGATTACGGCACGCGGGTTCGATTGCTGGGCATGCTGACAAACAAACGCGGCTACAAGAATCCCGGCGCGCCGGATTTTGACCAAATGCTGGAATTCGGCGGCTTCGACGCCGCCGGTTGGGTGAAAAGCCCGCTGCTGATTCAGCGGCTTGGCGATGGCAAGCGCAGCGAAGTTCTGGCTTGGCTGTATCGCCTGCGCGCGCGAGCGATTGCCGTTTGCTTGCAGCAGTTTCGGCAGCCGGCTTCCGGCATTCTGGTCGCGGCGCTATTCGGCAATCGCCATTTTCTGGATTTGAAAACCGCGGAAATCTTTCGCGCCGGAGGCACATTTCACCTGCTGGTGATTTCGGGTTTGCACGTGGCAATGATTTCTCTGGTTGTGCTGTGGCTGGCGGCAAAACTGATTCGCGTTCGCTGGCTTCAATTTGCGCTGGTGATAGCGGTGATGTGGGCATATGCGCTGATGGTTGGAGCGCAGCCTTCTGTGACGCGGGCAGTCGTGATGCTGAACATTGCGTTGATCGGCCAATTGCTGTTTCGGCAGGCGCTGGGCGCAAACACATTGGCGGCTGCGGCAATCGTGCTGCTGGTGTGGCAACCGCGCGATTTGTTCAATCCGGGGTTTCAGCTTTCGTTTCTGACCGTATTGATGATTGTTGTGATTGCTTCGCCGCTGTATCAGCGATTGCAGCACATTGGCCAGTGGCAACCGACTGCGACGACGCCTTATCCGCCGCGCGCGTCAAAGCCAGCGCGCTGGCTGGCGGAAGTTTTGTTCTGGAACGAGCGCGAATTTCGGCAGGAAATGTCGCAGGCACACGTGCGGTTTCGGCTGCAAAAATCCGCTGCCGGGCGTCGGCTGAGCCGCTGGCGATTGCAGTGGCCGCTGGCCTGGATCGTGACGACGCTGTTTACGACCACGGTTATCCAGGTCGGATTGCTGCCGCTGATGCTGACGCATTTTCATCGCGTTTCGATTGTTTCGCCGCTTGCCAACGTTGTTGAAGCCATCCTGGTTTCTGTGCTGATGTTGGCCGGAGTGGTTTTTCTGCTGCTGTATTCGGTCGTCGCTTCCTTCGCGGCAAAGCTGGCAGGCGTTGTGAACTGGCTTGGCTGGTTGACGGTCAAAGCCGGAGAACCGTTGCTGGCTTGGCGAAAAGCCACTTGGCGCGTGCCGGATTGGAGCGAATCGCCCGCATGGGTTTATGCGGCGTATTTTGCTGCGGTGGTTTTGCTGATCGTGCTGATCAACGAATGGAACCCTTTTCGCAAAGGCGATGAGCCGGAAGCTGAACAGAGAAAAGTCGTCGGGCGCATTTCGGCATTCGCTTCGCTGGGTTTGTTGGCCACACTTTTCTGTCTGTTGATCTTTCATCCGTTCGCGCCAAGTTTTGACCACGGGCGGCTGAGCGTGACCTTTCTGGACGTTGGCCAAGGCGACGCAATGCTGATCGTATTTCCGCAAGGTTCGACGATGCTGCTGGATAGCGGCGGGCGAGCCGCTTTTGGCGAAAGCGAAGAGAATGAAGACAATGAAGAAGTGTTTGTCGAAGATCGAATCGGCATTGCCGAATCAGCGGTGATGCCCGCGCTGTGGCGACACGGCATCAAGCGGCTGGATTGGATCGCCGCCAGCCACGGCGACGCAGACCACGCCGAAGGTTTCGCCGCCATTATTCGCAGCTTTGAAATCGGTCAGGCCATCAAAGCCGCTACCGCAACAAACGAAGCCGACCTGTTTGCGCAAGCGGTAAACGCCGCTGGTTTGCCTATGCGAAGCGTTCGGCAAGGCGATATATTCAAAATAGACGGCGCACTTGTCGAAGTTCTGTCGCCCGTTGGCGATGGCGCTTCGATGGCGATGTCTGACAATAATCAGTCCTTGTTGCTGCGCGTAAGCTTCGGCCAGCGAAGCTTTCTGTTGACCGGCGACATTGAAAAAGCAGCGGAAGCTCGGTTGGTGGAAGCGGGAATTGATTTGCGCTCCGACGTGCTGAAAGTCGCGCATCACGGTTCGCGGACTTCGACGACACAGGAATTTTTGAATCGCGTTCAGCCGCAGCACACCGTCATCTCCGTCGCCGAACCAAGCCCTTACGGCCATCCTCATCCAGAAGTTGTCGAGCGATTGCAGGCTTCCGGCGCTCACCTGTGGCAAACCAGCCGCTGCGGAGCCGTGACGATTTCCACCAACGGCAGCGATTTGCGCGTGGAAACTTTCGTTAAGTGCGAATCAGGTGGGCAATCTGGCGGTACCGTTTCGCGCTGAAGCCGCGAACGATGATCAGGTCTTGCGGACGTTTGAACGCTCCGTGCTTCTGGCGATGGGCGATAACGCGAGCGGCGTAACCTGGGCCTATGCCAGGCAACTGCATCAACTCTTCCGCCGAAGCCGTGTTGATGTTGATGCGTTTGTCTGGCTGTTGGGCTTGTGCGATGACGCTGAACGCGAGCAACAGACAAAGTAGCGATGTCAGGAAATACCTTTGCTTCATAGCAAGCCGTGAATCTTCAGCCGGAATTCGTTGTTGGTCAGATTGGGTCCTTCCGGAGCGCGGCGCGCGAAGTTGATGGTTTCGGCGCAGATCATGGCAATGCCTCCGCTAACGGGTTCAGCCGATAGGGCAGAGCCGTAATGACGATTGGTGAAGATGGCTTTCACGCGAGGATTCGGCGCGGCGGTCAATCCATACCGCAAAGACACCAGGGGCATTTCCGGTAGCTGCGCCGGGTTAATGAATTCGATGCAATCGTCGTAAATGTTGATGCGGGCTTGGCGGTCGCGAGCGCTTAGATCGCGGTGGACAAGCAGGTTGGTCAGCGCTTCGATGATTGCGCCGCGATGGTAATTTGACCTGCCCGGAACGAACTGGCCGTGAGAATCGGCGATGATTTCTTCAATCGTTTGCGCCGAGTTGGTTTCACGTGTTTTGCGCGAAGGCCGACTGTCCCATAAATCAACAAACCGTTTGAGAAAGTTCAGCGCACCGTCAGCCTGTCGCAACAGGTTGCCTTGCAACCGCAACGATTCGACAACGGGCAGGTTGTTGGCTTTCTGGTTCGGGCCGCTAAACCGGGTCAAAACCAAATCTGTTCGCGGCATCAGTTCGGCGACTCGATCATTCAAACCAAACAGCAGCAAACCGCCGACTGTGGGCAGCCAATCGTCTCCGATTTTCACGATTAATCCCATGTCGCGCATGACCGCATCGTTCGGATACCCTTTGGTCGTTTCGCCCCAATAACCCGGGTTGACTGCGCGCACGTAGCTCCACAGCAGAGATTCATCAATGTCTGTGTTGATGTCCGCCTGAAAGACCGGAACCTGCTCAAAGCCAATGCGGGGCAGTTCGTGATACAGGCGGGAAAGTTCTTCGCGTGACGCTTCGCGTTTGATGGCGCCTTCGCGCAGGTAAAACCGGTCGTCCAGCGTGCGATGCGGGCGGTCGGCAGCGTCCACTTCCAGAACAACGATGCGGCGACCACTGTCAAAGGCGACTTTGTTTATGAAAGGGAAAACAGGCGGCTGAATCTGATTGGCGCAAATGTCGCGCAACTGTTCTTCCACGTCTTCAGGATTTTCGACTCCTTCGATCCGTAGTTGATCGTTGACGCCGAAAATCACTGCTCCCCCAGCGGTATTGGCCAGTGCAATAATTTCCGCTGTGATTTTTTCGGCGTTGCTGTAGCGAACTTTCAGTTCCAGGTAGGTGTCTTCGCCGCCGCGCAGCAATCGAACCAGTTCTGCGCGGGAAGTCGCCTGGGCGGGAAGATCAATCTGATAGGCGAAATAGGATCGAGTCGAACCGGTCTGGCCTGCCAAATCCGAATGACGACGCGGGCGATGGCTGTTGTTATGACGTTTGCGAGTCATCGCGATAGCGGCGCGAGCTTCATATCAGAAGCTCCGAAGCCAGTGGCGAGCTTTACTGCCGGTAAAAGAAACAAGTGCGGCAAACTTGAAATGGTTAAAGCTTCAGGACAACTGCCAAGGGCTAAACGCTTTTGGCGTTGTCTTTCTTTTCTTCTTCGGTTTCGCCCGTGGCAACGCCTTGTTTGAAACTGCGAATGCTTTCACCCAGCCCTTTGGCCAGTGACGGCAGTTTTTTGCCTCCGAAAAGAAGCAGGACGATAACCAGGATGACGATCAATTCAGGATAACCAAGTCCAAACATAAAAAATCTCCTTGTTCGTGAATGAAGGCATTGTAGCGGCGCAGAGAGAGCAGTGTCAATTATCGCTTCCTTGATGTTGATAAAGTCGAATGCTATAGTGCCGCGCAGTTGGATGAGCGGTTTAATCATCAACAAAATCAAGTGTTTTCATGCATATTTTGTCACGCAAGCTTCGGCTTGCGTTCGAGTTTTGACGGGCGAACTCGGTATGAAGCCGGGTTTTCTTTGCAAACAATCCGCTCTGCCGAAGAGCGACCACTAACGATTGGGATACAAGATTTAGGAGGATGAGATTATGGCAGACAACCAAGGCAACAGCAGCGACAAGTTGATTTACTTTTTGATCGGAGCGGGGATCGGCGCGGTAACGGCAATGCTTTTTGCGCCGAAAGCTGGCAGCGAGCTTCGTTCGGAAATCGCTGACGCTACGCGCAAGGGGTTGGATTATGCGCGGGATACAGGGCGTGATTTCGGGGAACGCGCTCAGGAGTATTACCAGACTGGTGTTGAGCGTGCTTCTGACCTGACCTCACGCAGCCGTGAAGCCGTCACGGATTTAACCCAACGAGGCAAGGATCTGGTGAGTACTCAGAAAGCTCAATTTGCCGCCGCAATCGAAGCTGGCAAACAAGGTTACCGCGAAGCCAAGCAGGCGGATCAAGGCCGTAGCAGTGCAGCGGTGGAAGAAAGCTAAGGTTTTGGATGACTGGTTGTTGGCGGTCGGTAACATTGAAACCGACCGCCAATCGCTAAACCCAAACCATTCTTAGGGAGCGCGAAAGTGGAGAACTGGCAGATCACACTGATAGCAATTGGCGTTGGAATTCTGTTGATCGTTCAGGTCGGCGTTTTTGTCGGCTTGTATTTATTGGCTCGGAAATTGGTAACGCTGGCCGAGCGGGCCGGAAATCTGCAATCGCGCGCCGAAATCTTGCTTAACAATACGGAACCCGTGCTGAAACTTGCCCATAGCTTGATGGGAGAGTTGAAAGAAGCCGCCGGTTATTTTGCGCAAGGAGCTGAGCACATCACTGCCATTGCCGAAATGGCCAAAGATGAAGCTGCTGAAATTCGCAACCTGCTTGGCGATACTACCGCCATAGCCCGGCGTGAAGTCGAACGCGCTCAGGATAATGTCGAAAAAGTTCAAGACACGCTTGCCCTTGCCACTGACCAGTTCCAGCGAACAACTGCAATGGTTCAACACAGTGTGCTGGAACCTGCGCGCGAATTTTCTTATGTCATGTCCGGTGTCCGCCGCGCACTGGAAGTTTTAGTGGCTGGCAACCGGCTGCCTGTGAATCAGGCGTATCAAGACGAAGAAATGTTTATTTGACGCTCCATCGGGAGCACTTCAACAAGAGCGAAAACGAACGCTCGGCTCCGGCAAAAGCTGCTGTGGCCGGGCGTTTCTTTATGGCTGATCTTTACGCTATCATCGCGCTTCTTTTTTCCAGGCTTGAATGCTGAACAGATAAATCAATCAATTGGAACGACCGAAAACAATGAGTACCGAAGCGAAACTGGACCTTAAATCTACTGTCAACCTGCCCAACACAGAATTTCCGCAAAAAGGCAATCTGCCGCAAAACGAACCCATTCGATTGCAGAAATGGGATGCGATGAACATTTACGCCAAGTTGCGCGAAGTTCGCGCGGGCAAACCGCTGTACGTGCTGCACGATGGCCCGCCGTATGCAAACGGGCGGCTTCACATTGGCCACATTCTGAACAAAACCCTCAAGGATTTTTGCGTTAAGTCGCGTTCGATGATGGGCTACTGGGCACCGTACGTGCCGGGCTGGGATTGCCACGGGCTGCCAATTGAAATCAAGGTCGAAGAAGCGCTTGGTTCGAAGAAGCACGAAATGCCACCGGTCGAAATCCGCCGCGCTGCGCGCAAGCACGCCGAAAAATTCATCGGCATTCAGCGCGAAGATTTCAAACGCGCAGGCATTTTCGGCGAATGGGACAATCCCTATCAGACGATGAACTTCAAATATCAGGCGGACATCGTTCGCTGCTTCAGCAAGTTCGTCGAAAAAGGCTCTGTGTACAAAGGCATGCGCCCGGTGCATTGGTGTATCAGTTGTGTGACCAGCCTGGCAGAAGCCGAAATCGAATATAACGACCACACCAGCCATTCGGTCTATGTGAAATTTCCATTCCCTGATGCCGCGAAAGTTGATCCGGCGCTTGCAGGCAAGCAGGTCAGCATCGTCATCTGGACGACGACTCCCTGGACACTGCCAGCCAATTTGGGAATCAGCCTGAATCCTGAGTTTGAATACAGCGCGGTTTCTGTCGGCAGCGAAGTGTTCATTGTCGCTTCCGGTTTGCTGGAGCAGGTTGCGGCCAAAGTCGGCTGGGCCAATTCCGGGGATGATGCCTACGAAGTCATTGGCACGTACAACGGAGCGAAGTTCGACCGGTTGAATGCGCGGCATCCGTTCATCGAACGAAACAGTCTGTTGATGCTGGGGGACCACGTCACGCTCGAAGCCGGTACAGGAGCGGTTCACACGGCTCCGGGACACGGCTACGAAGATTACGTCATCAGCAAACATTACGGCATTGATGCTTATAACCCTGTGGATGGGCGCGGCTTTTTTATGAAAGACGTGGAGCATTTCGCCGGATTGCGTGTTGTGCCGATCACAAAAGCCGACGCCGATCGAGACGGTAATAAAGCCGTTATCAAGCATTTGCAGGAAATCGGCGCGCTGCTGAAAGCTGAATCCTTCCAGCATCAATATCCGCATTGCTGGCGTTGCCACAATCCGGTTGTGTTCCGCGCCACGCCACAGTGGTTCATTTCGATGACAGCGACGAACCTGAATGAGCGGGCGATCAGAGCTTGTGACGACGTTGAATGGCATCCGTCCTGGGGACGTGACCGCATGAAGAGCATGTTCAAGGATCGTCCCGACTGGTGTATTTCACGCCAACGAACCTGGGGCGTCCCGATCACAGTGTTTTACTGCGACGATTGCGGCGACACGCTTTGTGACCCGGCGGTTATCAACCATATCGCGGACATTTTTGAAAAAGAATCCGCCGACGCCTGGTACGAACGCGAAGCGAAAGACCTGCTTCCGGCGGGGGCGAACTGCAAATGCGGTTCGGCCAATTTGCGCAAGGAAATGGACATTCTGGATGTGTGGTTTGATTCGGGCGCAAGTTCGATTGCCGTGCTGAAAGAATATGACTTGCCGTATCCGGCGAACGTTTACCTGGAAGGCGGCGACCAGTTTCGCGGCTGGTTCAATTCATCGCTGGTGGTTGGCCTAGAAGTCAAAGGCCAGGCGCCTTACCGCGAAGTCATCACCTACGGCTGGGTGGTGGATGTCAGCGGCGACAAAATGTCGAAATCGAAAGGCACTGGCGTTGAACTGGCAACGGTGCTGAAAACCAGCGGCGTTGAGATCTTGCGGTTGTGGGCTTCGGCGCTGAATTATTACGAAGACATGCGCGTTTCGGACGAAATCCTGAAACGCATTTCCGACGCTTACCGGAAGCTGCGCAACACTGCGCGTTACTGTTTGGGAAACCTGGATGGCTTTGATCCTAAAGAAGACCGCGTTCCGCTGGAACAAATGTTTGAAGTGGATCGCTGGGCGTTGACGGCGATGAACGACGTGACCAAAAAAGCCCTGGAAGCTTATCAGCGTTATGACTTTACTGAAGTCTACCAGGCGCTTTACGGGTTTTCGACGATTGAATTGTCATCGCTGTACTTCGACATTCTGAAAGACAGGCTTTACACCTACGCGCCGAAATCGCTGGCGCGGCGTTCGGCTCAAACCGCGCTGTATGAAATTGTCCATCAATTTTCGCGTCTGATCGCGCCGATACTGGTTTTTACGGCGGACGAAATCTGGGAAAACATTCCCGGCGCGAAAGCCGAAGCCGAATCCGTGCATCTGGCAGTTTTCCCGGAATACGATGCCACGCTCAGCAATGACGAACTGCTGGCGCGTTACAATCGGCTGTTTGAGATCCGCAACACCGTAACGAAGTCTTTGGAAGACGCGCGTAACGCCAAGCTAATCGGTTCAGCGCTGGAAGCAAAGATCGCGATTTCCGCAGACGCCGAAACGCGCGCGTTCCTGGAATCCTTTGGCGCAGACCTGCGGTTCTTTTTCATCGTTTCGGGCGTGGAATTGAAAGACGGGTCGGAGTTAAAGGTTGAAGTCGCCCGCGCTGAGGGTGAAAAGTGCGAACGTTGTTGGCATTACACAACCGACGTCAGTTCCGATTCACGTTATCCCGGCGCTTGTGGACGCTGTGCCACGAACCTTGAAGAGAGACAGTCGAAATAGTCTAATTGCAAACGGCCACCCCGCTAACCAACCTTAGGAGGAACCGTATGACGGGAAGCAATGGCAATGACTTGGAAAACAAATCAACTCGTGAACTTGAGTTTCAGGAGTTCGTCAAGAAGCAATTTGAGTTGATTATGGCTCAGATGGGTAACATGGAAGGTAGCCTGCGTTCCGAAATGAACGACCGGTTTTTACAACTGAGTCGTCAGATTCGTGAACTGGATCAAAAGGTAGATGTTTTCGTCAGAGAGCATTTGCACATCAAGGATGATATTCGTGAAATTCGCACGAAGATGAATCTGCAGTAGCTCAAGATTTGAGCAAAGAATGAAAAGCAAACTTCCTTATTTCATTATTGCGGTGGTGGTGTTAGCCGCCGATCAATTGACAAAGGTTTGGGCTATTGCAAAGCTCAAGCCTGTTGTTTTGATTGAAGTCATTCCCAGTTATTTCCGCCTGATTTACGCCACCAATCGCGGTGTAGCGTTCAGCATGTTCGCCGATGGCGAATTCGATGCGCGATGGATTTTTGCCACAATTTCAGTGATCGCGGCTGTCTTCGTTTCGGTTTATCTGTTGAAGTCTCCACCGGGCAAAATTCGATTGAGTGCGGCGCTGTCATTATTGTTGGCAGGTATCGTTGGCAATTTGATTGACCGCGTTCGGCTGGGCGAAGTCGTAGACTTTCTGGGCTTTCATTGGCAGGACAAGTATTCATGGCCGATCTTTAATTTAGCCGACAGCGCAATTTGTATCGGAGCCGTCTTTCTGGCGCTGGAAATGCTGTTTGAAGAACGCGAAACCAAAATCGAAACCAGCGAGCAACGGACCGTCACTGAAGAAACCACGCAACCCGAAATCTGATCCTCAATACAATTTATGTTCCCTGAACTATTCAAGATCCCTTACTTCAACTTCACGATTTACACCTACGGTTTGCTGGTCGCCATTTCGTTTATTGTCGGTTTGTGGGTGATGTCACGGCTGGCCGCGCGCGATGGGTTGGATAAGCAAAAAGTTTACGATCTTGGTTTGTGGGTGCTGGTGGCTTCGCTGGTTGGTTCAAAACTGTTGCTGATCATCACCGAATGGAACGAACGGTACAGTGGCAACATCGGCGCAATTTTCAGCCTGGACTTTCTGCGGTCAAATGGTGTTTTTTACGGCGGACTCATTGGTGCGGTCCTGGCATCCGTGGTCGTAATGTGGAAATACAAAATGCCCTGGTGGCGCACGGCGGATGCGTTTGCGCCAGGCATCGCCATCGGCCATTTCATTGGGCGATTGGGATGTTTCAGCGCCGGATGCTGCTGGGGGAAACCGACTACGGCCTGGTGCGGAGTTCATTTCACCGAAAAAGGGTACGAAGCGACTGGAGTTCCCACAACGGTCGAACAAATCGCCGATCCGATTCAACGCAGCGTCTGGGCGGACAGACTTGGCGATTTGAGCGCGCCGCTGAAACTGCATCCGACGCAGCTTTATGAAGCTGCCGCTTTGCTGGTGATTTTCGTCGTCTTGCTGTGGATGTTTCGACGTCGGAAATTCTATGGCCAGATTGTGCTGGCTTATGCGCTGCTCTATTCCGTTGCGCGGTTCACGGTGGAATTCTGGCGCGACGATCCGCGTGGCGAAATCGTCGGACTTTCGACCTCTCAGTTTATTGCCGTGCTGTTTTTCATCGGTGCTTTAGCTGGATTTTTTTGGAGAATGCGAAACAAAGACCAATCCGCAATCCGCAATCCGCAATCCGCAATCTAAAACTGCATGCGTCTCGCTTATTTCAGCCCGCTGCCTCCAAGCAAATCCGGCATCGCGGATTACAGCGCCGAGCTATTGCCTTATTTGGCGAAAGCGGCAGACATCACAGTCTTTGTTGAACAAGCTGATGAGTTGCGATTGAATCGAAACCGCAACGATTACGCCGTTGAAGATGCCGCGCATTTTGACGAAATCAACGGCCAGAAGCCTTTTGACCTCTGCATCTATCACCAAGGCAACAATCCCTATCACGAATTTGTGTACGAACGAGCGCTGCAAACGCCGGGCTTGCTGGTGTTGCACGAACATTGTTTGCATCACCTAATCGCCTGGCGAACGCTTGGACGCAAAGACGAAGATGCTTATTGGGACGAACTCTTTTACGCTTACGGAAGGCTAGGTTCCCGCGTGGCGGAAATGCGTGCGCTGGGAGTCGGCAGCGAGTACCAGCAATTTCTGATGCCGCTGAATCGCCGCTTGGTCGCCAGCAGTTTGGGCATCATTACGCACAATGCCTATGCCGCTTCTCAGCTAGAAGGCCTGAACGACAGCACGCCGGTTGAATTGATTCCGCATCATCTTGCGCCGCAAACCTATGAACTGGACGCGCTGGATGCCGCCGAATGCCGTCGCAGCCTGGGGATTCCTGAAAATGCCTGGGTCATCGCTTCGCAGGGGTTCGTCACGCAAGCGAAGCGAATCCCAACAGTGCTCGCCGCGTTCAAGCGCTTGCTTTCCGTCGCTCCGAACGCGATGTATTTGATCGTTGGCGAAGACCACTGGAAATGGAGCGTCGCGCCGCTGATCGAAGAAATGGGACTTGTCGACCGGGTCCGCATCACCGGTTACACGACTGAAAAAGATTTTTTTCGATATTTGAAAGCTTCTGATGTGATCGTCAATTTACGGTTTCCGACGGCGGGCGAAACTTCCGGAACGCTGATTCGTTCGCTGGGAGCAGGCAAGCCGGTCATCGTCACGGATTTCGGTCAGTTCGCCGAATTGCCTGACGATGTTTGCCTGAAAGTGTCCGCTGGCCCGGACGAAGAGAAAGAGCTTTACGCGAAGCTGCGCGCGCTGGTTTATCGTCCGACGCTGCGCGAACAACTTAGCCGCCGGGCTTCGGAGTGGATTCGTAGCGAAAATGAAATCAGCCGCTGCGCTGCCCATTATCTGGATTTTGCTGAACGCCTTGTGAAAGAGCGACGCCCAAAAGCAGACCCCTATACACTTTTGTTCAAGCAGCCGGAAACGATCAAACTCGATCCCGAAAAGTCGCTTGAATACGTTAAAGGCTTTTTTGCCGAAGACCCGAATGCCAGCAGTTATCTGCAAAAACACGGCAAACGAATCATCGAAACGGTTGAGCTGGTTCCGGTCGGCGACGAAAGCCAGCGTTTGCTGGAACTGAGCAGCTATTTGCAGATGACTCCGCTGATCAAACGACACGGAGCTTACGGCGAAATTGTGCTGACCAATTGGTGGAAAGGCGAAACGCGCCACCAACTGCAAACTGTCAGGAATGCTGCGACCGAGGAAATCTTGAGTTTCGACATGCTCAACGTGGATGTTGAACGTGATCGCTTCCCGTTTCCCGACGGACATTTCGATGTTGCGCTGTGCTGTGAATTGATCGAACACTTGACGACCGATCCCATGCACATGCTCATTGAGTTGAATCGCGTGCTGAAATGGGGAGGTTTGCTGATTGTCACGACGCCAAACATCGCCAGCGCGTTCAGTTTGGGCAAAGCTCTGGCGGGCAATAGTCCGTACGTTTACGGCGAATACAATCCGAAAAGTCCTGGTGACCGGCACAGCCGCGAATACACGCCAAACGACATCAAAATTGCGTTGAATGCTGCGGGCTTCAAAGTCATCAAACTGTTTACCAAAGACCTATGGGCGCAAACCGACGAAGCGTTTCTGCAATGGCTGGATCAGGCAACTGGATTTGGCGTCCCGCGCGAGCTTCGCGGCGACAACATTTTTGCCGTCGGCAGAAAGCTGAGCACTCAATTTGATCGTTATCCAGACGGCCTCTATGACTGAAGAGGGGCTGGGGGACGGGATATAGGAGTTGGCAAATAAGTTCCGCTCCCATCCCCTAACTCCCAACCCCCAACTCCCGAAAATGATTTCCGTTCAAAACGTCTCCAAACTGTATCGCGTTTATGATTCGCCGTCCGGCAGGCTGAAAGAAATTCTGTTGCGCGGCAGGCGAAAGTATCATCGCGATTTTTGGGCGCTTGAAAATGTCAGCCTGGAAGTTCCCACGGGCGAAGCCGTTGGCATCATTGGACGAAACGGAGCAGGGAAGACGACGTTGCTGCAAATCATCGCCGGAGTGTTGCAGCCAACGGTGGGCGATGTGCGCGTCGAAGGTCGCGTGACGGCACTACTGGAACTCGGCAGCGGCTTCAATCTTGAATACACTGGCCGCGAAAACATCCTGCTCAGCGGGCAAATTCTTGGCTTCAGCGAAGACGAAATGCAAAAACGCATGGACGTGATTGTTCAATTTGCTGAGCTTGAAGCGTTTGTGGATCAGCCGGTTAAAACCTATTCAACCGGAAT